>NZ_JBFRJZ010000053.1:0-53236 GCF_041469125.1 Vibrio sp. 10N.286.51.E5
ACTTTACGGGGTCACTTCATATGCTGGCTTTGTTGTCATAGGCTGATCGTTAATTGCTGAATGCCTATCCCTCAAACATCTCAACGTATTCCTCATAGCCTTCTTCTGCTAATTTATCCGCAGGGATAAAGCGCATTGCGGCTGAGTTCATGCAGTAACGTAACCCTGTTGGTTTTGGACCATCTTTGAATACATGCCCTAGGTGGGAATCGCCAAACTTACTTCGAACCTCTGTTCTTGGGTAAAGCAGCTTGTAGTCAGTAGTTGTAACGACATAAGCTTCGCTGATTGGTTGGGTGAAGCTCGGCCAACCCGTACCTGATTTGTATTTGTCTTTTGATGAGAACAACGGCTCACCAGTAACGATGTCGACGTAGATTCCTTCCTCTTTGTTATCCCAGTATTTGTTGTCAAATGGGCGCTCAGTAGCGTCTTCTTGCGTTACATCGTATTGAAGTGCTGTAAGCTTCGCTTTGATCTCTGCATCAGACGGTTTTACGTATGTTTTAGCATTCGCTGTCGCATTCTTACTGTCGATGATCTGACGTAGTGTTTTAGGGTTGTCCTTTCTATCATCACCGAAGATTTTATCTAAATACTGATCACGACCTGAAGCGTAACGATAGTAGTTATAACGAACCTTACTCTTCTTGTAATAATCTTGGTGGTAATCTTCTGCTGGCCAGAACTTCTCAAATTTTATCAGTTCTGTTTTTAGTGGTGCACCAAAGATATTAGCTTTGTCGATCTCCATCATGAAGTTCTGAGCAACATCTTTTTGTGCTTGGTTATGATAGAAAATAGCCGGTCGATAATGACGGCCTCGGTCTACAAAAGAACCTTTGTCATCGGTTGGGTCGATGTGTCGGAAGAATTGGTCAAGAACCTGTTCGTAGCTAACCACATCAGGGTTATAGGTCACGTTGATCACTTCGATGTGACCTGACTTACCCGAAGAGACCTGTTTGTAGGTTGGGTTTTCTAGTTCACCGCCAGAATACCCAGAGATAACGTCGGTGACGCCTGTCAGCTTTTCTAGGTCGGATTCTGTACACCAAAAACAACCACCCGCGAGTGTCGCGATTTCACTATTACCTGAATTAGCTGTTTTATCCATTGTATTGGCAGTGCCAGTCTGGCTTACAAACAGCGAAATCAGTGGTAGCGCAACCACGAGTGATACCAATATTTTAGATAATTTATTCATAGATACCTCATCTTGACGTTCTTCTCATTCGATTTTGAATGTACGAATAGAGACAGGTTTTAGATGGAAAAAATTGCATCATTCATGAAAAAAATATGTTATCGAGAAAATCTTGCTCATAAATGCCGCCAGTAGTAGGGTGTAGGCATTGATGTAAAATAATAGATAATGATGACGTTTTCGTACATCTAAGGAACAGCATGCAAGCAGAAGTTAAATGGGTCGAAGGTTTTAAATTCTTGGGTCAATCTCAATCAGGCCACTCTATTGTCATGGATGGTAGCGGTGGTGCAACGGCGCCAAGCCCGATGGAAATGGTTCTTATGGCCGCTGGTGGTTGTAGCTCTGTTGATGTGGTAGATGGATTGAAATCTGCTGGTCAAAGCATTACAGGCTGTAACGCGAAACTTGAAACTACACGTCGTGAAACCGCGCCAAAAATCTTTACTGCGATTAACATTCACTTTGAAGTTTCAGGTGACAACCTTGATCCTAAGTTGGTTGCAAAAGTATGCGCTGATTCATTGGAAAAGTACTGTTCAGTGTGCCTAATGCTAGGTGCAGGCGTAGAAATGACGCACAGCTGGGAAATCGTCTAGTCTTCTGGCTGTATAGCTTGGCTTTGAGTCGTTACTTTTCGGCTTATGAGCAAACATAGATAAAGAAAGGGAGGAGCACTTAGCAGTGCTCCTCCCTTGTTATTAAGGAAGTCGTTATTACGTTAGAATACGATTATTCCACTGTTTCAATGATAACTTCTTCAACTTGAACATCTTCTTGGTACTCGAAGCTTGGGATTGTTGCTTCCACACGACGGTTTTGAGCACGACCTTCAGCCGTATCGTTTGATGCGATTGGGTTTTCTTCCCCTTCACCAGAAGCGGTAATGCGATCAGCTTCAATACCTTGCTCTTCGATGTATGCTGCTACTGCTGCCGCACGTTTCTTAGAGATCATCATGTTGTACTCAGCTGCACCTGTTGAATCTGTGTGACCAACAATGTTAACGGTAGACTGAGGGTATGTTTGTAAGACTTCCACAATTGGCTGTATAGCGGCTTTACCTTCGTCTGAAAGTTCTGTGCTGTTAGTCGCAAATGTACCTTGAGAGAAACTCTCAGTTTGCGCTTTGGTAACCACTACCTCCGCTTCTTCTTCAACGACCACAGCTTCTGGCTCTGTGATTGGTTCAGAAGGTGCTTGAGTTACAGCCGCCGCAGAAGCTGCAGCCGCTGATGCGGTTGTATTACCCGTGCCGAAATTGTAGCTAAGACCTACTGTGACAAGGTTGGAGTTTAGGTCTTGGATGATCTTATCGTCAAAATCATCGAAGTATTGGTATTCCACTCTCAGCGCCCAATCGTCTGAAAGCTGTTTCTCGGCACCGATACCTAAGGCTAAAACAACGTCGTCTTCGTCATCGTGCATGATGTAAGCAGGACCTGCTTTAAAGAAGATATCAAACTCTTGTTTAATCGCTAGTCGATACATTGGGCTTAAAGAAATGGCTACGATAGAATCGCTGTATCTTTGAGTCGCTCCGTTGTTGTTAAAGCTGGTGTCATAATCACCTAAGTAATCTGCATTCAATTCTAGAGCAATGTTATCGGTAAAGTTGTAACCACCGTAAATACCGCCCGCCACTGAATCATCTTCACAATCAATGTTGTCGACACAAGCGCTATCTAGCCAACCCATGCCAACTTTTGCGCCTACGTATGTCGTTGCGGCAATTGATGGAGCAGCAGCGAAACCTGAAGCAGCTATCACAGCACACATGATTTTTGACAATTTTTTCATAATCTTATCCTTGGATTAACTCTTATTGTTATCTGAATGAGCCTTTAAAGCGACGACTTACTGATTGGGACACTGCAACAGTAGATCGTTCAAGGCGTAGATTCAGGTCGAACCTATCTTGGAACTGTTATTACATTGTTAGTACAGTTGCTTATTATGGTCAATGAAATTGTTAAAAATTATATATTTAAGGTGCTATTTACAGAGGTTTTTGTCAATTAATTGCTGTCTCAAATGTTGGAAACGAAGAAACCTCGTATCATTTTTAGGCGATACGAGGTTTCATTTTCATGTGTACGGAATGTTTGGTTTGGTAATCTAGGTGATTACCGTTATGGGCGCTCACCAGCTAACAAACGTTTTTCAATATCTGCAATGACACCTGGTAGGTCTGCAATGGTATCGATTAGGTAGTGTGGGTTTGATTTGTTTAGCTTAACGCTTGCTTTTTCACGTGCAGCTGCAAGTGTTGTCTCGTCTGCATCTAAATATTCTTGATACGTTAAGCCTGCTTCGTTCCCCGATAATACAAGTCCAACTGTCCACATGCCTGCGTTGTGACCCTCATCGATCCCCGGTGCTGCGTCGTCTACTTTTACACACGCAGCAACGCTAGTTACACCTAGATCGATTACGTTTTTCAGTGCCATAAATGGAGCAGGGCGACCACCTTGAGGTAAGTCATCGGTCGCTACCACGTTATCTGGTCGGTAACCGTAATCTGCAGCAGCAGGAATTAAAACATCTATCACTTCACGTGGGTAACCTGAACAAGACCCGATCTTCACGTTCTTCTCTTTTAGGTTATTGACCACTTCTATCGCATTCAAAATAGGTGCTGCGTGATCGGCTACTTTCGCTTTTTGAAGAGGCATGAATGCCGCGTAGATCGCGTCAACGTCTTCACTTGTCATGGAGCGTCCGAACTGAGCCTTCCAACGAGCGTCAACAGCTGGAATTCGACCCACTGCTTGGATGTGGTCCCATTTGCCGATCCCCATAGGTTCACGCGCTTCAGCTAAGTCGATGTCAAAGTCGAAACCTTGTTTGAATGCTTCAACGAAGATGCTAGTTGGAGCAAACGACCCAAAATCAACGATAGTGCCGGCCCAGTCAAAGATAACCGCTTGGATAGGTGATGTCGTGTTCATAATAGTGTCCTATTTTTGTGTCACTCCCAGTTCAAAGTTCTGGGAAACAAATGGTTGTTTAAGGTTATTGGTTTAAATGTTGATTTCGAGAATTAAAGGTATTCAAAATCTTTGCAGACTTTGGCTATCGCTTTTTCGAATACAGACAGAGCGACTTCTAGCTCGCTACGGCTGATGATCAATGGTGGGCTCAATTGAATCACGTTACCTTGTGAAACCTTAAAGCTCAGGCCATCGTTCAGACATTGGTAAAGTACTGCTTCTGCTCCATCGAACGCTCGGTTTTTGGTGATATGGTCAGTGACCAATTCCACTCCCCAAAGCAGACCGATGCCGCGAACGTCACCAATGACTGGGTATTTCTCTTTCATTTGAAGCAGTTGTTCACGCACGAATGCGCTGTCCGCTTGTACTTTTTCAAGTAGATTTTCTTGCTCAATCACTTCCATCGTAGCCAGTGCCGCTGCGCAGCCAATAGGACTTTTCTCGTGGGTGTAGTGACCAAGTGATACTTGCGCTGCCGTGTTGTATTTGTCTTTAGTGACCATGGCTGCAATTGGAACCAAGCCCCCGCCAAAACCTTTACCGATACAAAGAATGTCAGGTTCGATATCAAAGGCCTGGTGAGTGAACCATTCGCCACTACGACCCATACCGTTTGGAATGTCGTCGATGATCAACATGACGTTATGCTTATCGCAGATCTCACGGATGCGCTTCCAGTAAGCTTTGCTTGGAACCTGAACGTCTGTGTTACGCACTGCTTCGGCAATGAAGGCTCCAATGCCACCTTCTTTTTCAATCACATACTCTAAATAGTCGGCATAGTGAACGTCGCATGCAGTTTCGTTTGCATTGACTGCGCTATTCTCGTTAAACGGGAAAGCTCCACGATAAGAGACGGCTGGTGGAATGCGTTCTACGCCAGCCATTAACGGGCCCATGCCTTCGCGGAAACACGCTTCGCCACCCACTGAAATCGCATCAAGTGACGCGCCATGGAATGAGTCCCACAGTGAAACGACCTTGAAGTTGTTGGTGACATGTCGAGCCAGTTTGAGTGCCATGCCGATAACCGAAGTACCACCCGGTGCAAACAACACGCGGTTCAACTCACCACCGCAGATCTGTGTCAGCTTTTCAGCGCATTGAACGGCTGTTTCATTGGTAAAGCGACGTGGTGAAAACGGCAATGAAGCCATTTGTTGAGTCACTTTATTAATGATATGTGGATGGCCATAACCCAATTGATGAACATTGTTACCGTGAAAGTCCATGTACTTCTTGCCCGTCGCATCTTGAATGTAGATGCCTTCAGCTGCTTCAAGTGTGTCTAGACAAGGCGTTGACATCGCTTGATGAAGAAATACGTCAGAGTCACGTTTTAACATCGCTTGAGTCGCATCATCGTTTAGCGACTCGTTCCATTTCTCACGCGCTGGCGTGGTGTTCACATCGCCTTCGCTTCGAAAGTGTGTCGCCTTTAGAACAGAATCTTGATTGGCCATCGTCATTATTTGATGTCCCAGTACATAGCATTCTTAATTGCGCCAATTAGAGCTTCAATGTCTGACGGATACACTTCACCGATGTTACCGATTCGGAAGCAGTCGGCGTTTGAAACCTTGCCCGGGTAAATCACAAAACCTTGTTCTTTCAAACGGTCATAGAATTCCTTGAATTGGTAATCGCTATGAGTTGGAGAATAAAAAGAGGTGATAATCGGTGAATGAAGTTCATCATTTAACAGAGGTTCAAAACCAAGAGAGCGCATACCTGCAACCAGTGTGGTTTGGTTTGTTTGGTAGCGATTATGACGAGCTTCGATACCACCTTCCTGTTCCAATTCAAGTAGAGCTTGATAGAAAGCACGCACTGTATGCGTCGGAGAGGTAAAACGCCATTTACCGAGGTTGCTTTCCATGCAGTGCCATTGGTCAAACAGATCAAGGCTTAATGAACGAGCTTGGCCTTTGCACTTTGCCAGTTCCGATTGCTTAGCAATAACAAAGCCGAAGCCCGGTACACCTTGGACGCACTTGTTTGCAGAGCTGATCATGTAATCGATACCTAAGTCAGCGATATCCATAGGGATGCCACCAAAGCTCGACATTGCATCGAGAATGACGGTTTTGTTGTGCTGTTTTGCCAATTTGGCAATGTCTTCAATTGGATTCAGCATGCCTGTCGTGGTTTCACAGTGCACAATCGCAACGTGAGTAATGTCTGAATCCATGGCCAATGCCGTTTCCATTTCGTTCAAGTCAGGCTGTGATGTTTCACCTGGGGAAACGACATGGCATGGAATGTTTAAGTATTCTGCGATTTGAGCAATACGAGCGCCGTACGCACCGTTATCAACAACAAGAAGCTTACCGTTGTTAGAGATAACGCTACCGATTGTTGCTTCTACCGAAGCGGTGCCGCTACCTTGCATTAGTACGCTTGTATATCCCGCTTGCTTAGTCGCTAAAGTCACTAGCTTGCTACGAATCACTTCAACAACGTCTTTGTTGTATTCATCATCCCAAGTACACCAATCTTTTAACATCGCTTGGCGAACGGTTTCAGAAGTAGATAAAGGGCCCGGTGTCAGCAGTAAGTATTCGTTTCTCATGTTCAACTCTCGTGATTTTAATTTTGGACTATACCAATATTTGGAGTTACTTTAACAACCAATTTAAACGGTCGTAAATAGCCCAAACATCATTTTCACAAAAGCTTCATATTCAAATTGGTCACTTTTGTTGAGAAATTTTCCGATCTTTAAATTGCCATTTTTTGTTCATTTAATCGTCATAAAAGCCAGTTAGCTTAATACTCGAAATCTGGTACATACCAATGCAAAGGTGTGTGTTAACAACCTAAATGAATTTATGGATATAGAAGCCTCTAGATGGAGCTTCTAGCCTTAACAACTTTAACCTTGGCAATTCCTAACCTTGGCATCGGGCCTGACTGGAGAAAATGATGAAAAACCGTTTTATGAAAGGATCACTTGCAGCATTAGTTACTCTATTAGCTGGTAATGCTTATGCAGCACAGGAAGTGACGGTTTACACCGCTTTTGAAACTGACATTTTAGCGAAGTACAAAAACGCATTTGAAAGTGAAAACCCAGACATCAACATCAAATGGGTGCGTGATTCTACTGGGATCATGACGGCAAAATTATTGGCTGAGAAAAACAACCCTCGTGCAGAAGTAGTTTGGGGACTTGCTGGTTCTTCAATGGCACTGCTTAAAGAAGAGGGCATTCTCAAGCCTTACACTCCTCAAGGTGTAGAAGCTCTGCGTTCAAACCTCAACGATCCACAATCTACTCAAGCTTGGTATGGCAATGACGCATTCTTCAATGCAGTTTGCTTTAACGAAGTGGTTGCTAAGCAACTTAACTTACCTGCACCTAAATCTTGGGATGACCTAACGAAGCCTATCTATAAAGGCCACATTGCTATGCCAAACCCAGCATCTTCTGGTACGGGCTACATGCAGGTTTCGGCTTGGTTACAAAACATGGGTGAAGACCAAGGTTGGAACTACATGCAGAAGCTAGACCAAAATATTGCTCACTACACGCACTCAGGTTCTAAGCCATGTGTTCAAGCGGGCATGGGTGAAGTCGCTATCGGTATTTCTATGGCGAGCCGTGGCGCTAAGCTGAAAACTCAAGGTGCGCCACTTTCAGTGATTACGCCTGAAGGCATCGGATGGGAATCTGAAGCGGTAGGCCTTGTTAAGCCTTCTGATGCAGCACAACGTGTTATCGATTGGTCTATTTCTAAAGCGGCAAACGAGCTTTACATCGAAATGTACCCAGTTGTTGGTCACCAAGATGTGACAGGCAAAGCAGAGAACTTCCCTAATGTAGAAAAGAACATGGCAAAAATGGACTTTGCACGTATGGGCAGCGAGCGTGCAGACGTATTGAAAACATGGTCTGAGAAGTTTGACGCTAAATCAGAGCCAAAATCTTAATCTATCGAGCTACTCAGTTAATTAACTATTTAGCTATTTAACTGTTTAGTTCATTAGAAGTTAGAAATCAGTAAAGGAAGGCTTCGGTCTTCCTTTTTTAGTTTTACGCCTTTAGGTTTTAAGTAAGGTACAACAAATGATAAAGCACTACTCATATTGGTTCAAGCAAGCGTTGGAACAAGAGTTTGGCAACATCCATGCGGGGCTAGATTCGGCTAAGCCGCTCCAAAAAGACGTCAACTGTGATATCGCCATTGTTGGCGGTGGCTATACGGGTTTATGGACGGCGATTTTAATCAAACAACAGCAACCAGAAAAGCATGTTGTCGTGATTGAAAAAGGCCTATGTGGTAGCGGTGCTTCTGGTGCGAACGGCGGTTGCATGCTGACGTGGTCAACTAAGTATCCGACGCTGAAAAAGCTCTATGGAAAAGAACAAGCGAAATGGTTGGTTAAGGAGTCGGAAAAGGTTATATACGAGATCGAAGCCTTCTGTAACGAACACAAGATTGACGCGCATCTATATCGAAGCGGTACTTACTACACGGCGACTAATGAAGCCCAAAAGGGTGGAATGGAGCCTGTTGTTAATGAGCTGGTTAAGCAGGGTATCAATAGCTGGAAGAAGTGCGACAATTCTTTGGCTGATAAAGCGGGATCTGAACGCCATATTGAGGGTTACTACTCAGAAGCTGCGGGTAGTGTGCAGCCAGCGTTATTGGCTAGAGGTTTGCGCCGAGTCGCGCTCGAACTGGGTGTCGAAATTCACGAAAACACAGAGATGACATCACTCGATTATGGCTCCCCAGCTCGAATTCAAACCAAAGGCGGTTCCGTATTTGCAGATAAAGTGATTTTGGCACTCAATGCGTGGATGCTCGATCACTTTAAAGAGTTCAAACGCAGCATTGTGGTTGTCTCTTCAGATATGGTGGTGACCAAGCCCATTCCTGAAAAGCTCAAGCAATTTGGCCCAGAGAAAGGGGCGGCGGTGGTGGATTCGCGTATCTTTGTCCACTACTACCGAGATACCCAGGACGGACGACTTATGTTGGGTAAAGGCGGTAATAAGTTCTCGTTTGCCAATCAAGTTGAAAGCATGTTTAACCAAACGACCAACTACCTGCCGATTCTCAATCAATCCTTCCAAAAACTGTTCCCTAAATTGGAACAAAGTGAATTCGATTACAACTGGTCTGGCGGCTCAGATCGTTCGGTCACCGGATTGCCATTTTTCGGTAATCTAAAAGGCCAAAGCAACATCTATTATGGGCTTGGCTATTCAGGTAATGGCGTTGCTCAAACCCGTATGGGCGGGAAGATTTTGTCAGCAATGGTGCTCGATATCGACAACGCTTGGACACGAAGCGGTTTAACTAAAGGCCCGTTAGGACTCTTCCCGCCAGAGCCATTCCGTTGGGTAGGTGCGATGATGGTTCGTGATGCGGTACGAAGAAAAGAGAACGCGGAAGATTCGGGTAGCATGCCATTGTGGCTAGATAAGCAGTTATCCAAACTCGCAGGTGCGGCGGGCAAAGCCGACAAGGTTGAATCATAGATTAATCTAGCGTTTAAGTTAGAAGTTTACATTAAGGCTCTCAGTGATTTATGGGCAAGTCACTGAGGGCTTTCAACGTTGAACGAACTGTTAATGCTGAACAAATAGCAATCCTTAATGCTTATTATATCTGCAATATAACTGTCATTTAGCTACTATAAATTTGTCACTCAACTGAAATATTCTCAGTTTAAATTTGGTATATACCATATAGAGAGTGCTGTAGTATGAGCAACCAAACTTATTTGAATATTGAAAACGTTGTAAAGCAATTTGGCCAATTTACAGCGTTAAAAGACATCTCCCTATCGATAGATAAAGGCGAGTTCGTCTGCTTCCTTGGCCCATCTGGCTGTGGAAAAACCACCTTATTACGTGCGATTGCAGGCCTAGACTTACCAACGTCAGGTTCTATTGAGCAGAACGGTAATGATACGACCTTCTTGCCACCAGAAAAGCGCGACTTTGGCATCGTGTTCCAGTCTTACGCTTTGTTTCCAAATCTCACTGTGGAAGAAAATATTGCGATTGGTCTGAAAAACCAAGGCATGTCGACCAAAGAAGCCCTTGAGACGGTTGAGTCTTGGTTAGAAACCATCGGCTTACCAACGTCTGGTCAGAAATATCCAAATCAGCTATCTGGTGGACAGCAGCAGCGTGTTGCTCTGGCTCGCGCATTGGCGTTATCTCCAGGCTTGTTGCTACTCGACGAACCACTTTCTGCGTTGGACGCGAAGGTAAGAACACACCTACGTGATGAGATCTGCCAACTGCAACGCAAGCTGGGTATCACCACTATTATGGTGACGCACGACCAAGATGAAGCGTTAACGATGGCAGACCGTATTGTCGTGATGAATCATGGTGTTATCGAGCAGGTCGGTGCTCCTCAAGAGATCTACCAAAAACCCGTCAGTCGTTTTGTTGCTGAGTTTGTTGGCAGCATGAACTTTATCCAAGCTTCTGTTGCGGCTCAAGGCAAGATGCGCATTGCTGAGTCAATGCTGCCGTTACCTGACTTAGATAATCTTACGCCAAATCTGGGTGATGTTTTCGATATTGCCGTTCGTCCAGAGCAAATCCAGTTTGTTGATCGTTTTAGTGAATCCTTGCCAGTGAGAATCGTATCAAGCGAATTCTTAGGGGCGTTTTATCGTGTTGAGTGTCAATTGCAACATGACTCAACGGCGAAAGAGATCATCGTTGATGTTCCCGTCAAAGAGTTCAACCGATTGAAGCTGCGTCGCAGTGATATTCGTTACGTGGCGTTTGATCAAGGTGGCCTTAGGGCTTACCCATCGAAAAGCCTGCAAGTGATGGAAGACGAGGCGGCGTAAATAATCATGGAATCGACTCAAATGATGCAATCTAAGCTGCTAATTCAACGACGAGTACAACCTTTTCTTGCTCGATTAAGTAAAGACAACGTAATCCTATTTGGGCTGTTGGCCTTTTTGTCTGTGTTCATGACGCTGTTTATCCTGATGCCACTGTGGGCAATGTTGAAAAAAAGCGTTCAGAATGCAGACGGAGAATTTGTAGGATTACAGAATTTCGCAACGTATTTTGCTTCTCAAAGCCTGTGGCTGTCGGTAGGCAATACGTTCACGCTTGGGTTGTTAGTGACCGTTGTCGTGGGAGTATTAGCGTTTGGCTATGCCTATGCTTTGACTCGTTCATGCATGCCTTTCAAGGGGCTTTTTCAAGTGCTGGGTTCTGCGCCGATTCTTGCTCCGTCGTTGCTTCCTGCCATCAGTTTGATCTTCTTATTTGGCAACCAAGGTATCGCAAAAGAAGTCTTGGGTGGCAATTCGGTGTACGGCTTGATTGGTATCTCACTGGGCTTGATATTCTGGACGTTTCCACATGCCTTAATGATTTTAACTACTTCATTGAGAACCTCTGACGCTCGTCTTTATGAGGCGGCACGTGCACTCAATACTTCATCGCTAAAAACCTTCTTCATGGTGACGTTACCTGCGGCAAAATACGGTTTGATAAGTACCTTGATCGTTGTGTTTACGCTGGTGGTTTGTGATTTTGGTGTGCCAAAGGTGATTGGTGGTAGCTACAACGTTCTGTCTACCGATATCTTTAAGCAGGTAGTAGGGCAACAGAATTTCTCTATGGGCGCGGTGACTAGCATCCTATTGCTATTGCCTGCGTTGCTTGCGTTTACCGTTGACCGCTGGGTTCAAAAGAAACAAAAGAGCTTGTTTGATACTCGCTCCGTCGCTTACCAACCAGAGCCAAACACTCTACGTGATGGCGTGTGTTTACTCTATTGCACCGTAATTTCAGTGGCTGTTGTTATTGTGCTAGGCATGGCGATATACGGATCTATGGTCACTTTCTGGCCTTGGAATAAAACGTTAACGCTAAATAATTATAACTTCGCAGAGATGAGTACTTATGGTTGGACGCCATTTTTCAACTCTTTAACCCTCGGCGCTTGGACTGCGATTATCGGTACCGTATTGATTTTCTTAGGCGCCTATTGCATTGAGAAAGGCCGCGCATTTGGTCCTGTTCGTCAGGCAATGCAAATGCTCAGTGTGGTACCGATGGCCGTTCCGGGTATGGTGTTGGGTTTGGGCTATATCTTCTACTTTAATGATTTGAGTAACCCACTCAACTTCTTGTATGGCACGATGGCGTTCTTGGTGATTAATACGGTGGTTCACTACTACACAGTCGGCCACATGACAGCGTTAACCGCATTAAAACAGCTGCCTGAGGAAATAGAAGCGACGGCGGCTTCGGTTAACCTACCGCAATACAAGCTGTTCTTTAAAGTGACGGTGCCGGTTTGTTTGCCTGCGATTTTAGATATTGCGACATACCTGTTTATTAATGCACTTACCACGACATCTGCGGTAGTATTCTTGTATTCTACCGATACGATACCTGCGTCAGTTTCAGTACTGAATATGGATGATGCGGGACAAACGGGTGCAGCAGCTGCCATGGCGGTGATGATCATGATATCGGCAGCGAGCGCGAAGTTGATTCATATGCTAATCAACAAGTTATTCGATAAGCGCACCCAAGCTTGGCGTAAACGCTAGCGAACCACTTATATTGCAGTTGGCCAAGGAGTGGCTGACGACAAGAACAAGAATGAAAGGAAATGAAGTGCAGTACGTAAAAATCAAAGATGTCATCGTAGAGCAGATAGAGTCGGGGATGTTAACACCACGACAGAAGCTGCCTGCGGAACGTAAGCTGGCTGAATCGTTTGATACGACTCGAGTTACCTTACGCGAAGCCTTGTCTTCACTTGAAGCGGAAGGGCGCATTTATCGAGAAGACCGACGTGGTTGGTTTATCTCTCCCGAGCCGCTTCGTTACGATCCAACACAAACGCTGAACTTCACCAATATGGCTCTATCGCAGAATCGACAGCCGAAAACTGAGTTGGTGGCGGCGAAAGGAATGTTAGCAACCAAGGAGGCGACTCGGCTTCTTGAGTTACAACCTTTCTCGGACGTTTATCGAGTAGACAGAGTTCGTTATCTTGAAGATAGGCCGGTTGTGTATGTGACCAACTACATTCGACCAGAGTTGTTCCCTAACTTGCTTGATTATGACTTGTCTAAATCGTTGACGGACATCTACCGCGAACACTTTGGTGTGGTGTATCAGAAGATCCGTTACCGAGTGAGCACAACGTCTTTACTTGGCGAGACAGCGCAAGCCCTGCGTGCGACTTCTGGCTCACCTGCAATGGTTGTTGAGCGTGTTAACTACAATCAAAACGGCGATCTGATTGACTGTGATATTGAGTATTGGCGTCATGACGCGATCAGTATTGAGTCAATCGCGCAGCTAGAGCGCTAGTCATACGTTAGAACGTTAGCATATCTGCAATTATGCAGGATTGCCCAATTGAAAAGTTCAAAGGTCTCTTATTCGGAGGCCTTTTTATCACCTGTTGTCAGCCGTTGTGCTAATTCATCTATAATTTAGGAATGAAATGGAATTCTCTGCCATCGTCATCGTGACTATTTCGGCTTTGCTTCACGCGGGTTGGAACGTTCTAGGTAAATCGAATCAAGGATCGGGCTCGTCTTTCTTCTTAGCCTCTGGCTTTGCCGCTGCTGCGATATTGACTCCCTATTTGATTTGGTTCATTTACAGTGTCGGCTTTGTGGATATCACGCTTTTATTTTGGAAGCTACTTCTTTTAAGTGGTATTTGCCAAATCATCTATTTAATCGGCTTAGGTGTAGCCTACAAGCAGGCCGATATTGGGGTGATTTACCCGATGGCACGAGCGCTGCCCGTGTTGATGGTGGGTTTAGGCACGGTGTTGATAGGCTATGAGCTGTCACCTAATCAATGGTTTGGCTTCACCTTGATTACCTTGGGTTGTTTGTTTGTACCACTTAAGAAGTTTTCAGATCTTAGGTTAAAAGCGTATCTCAACCTCGGTGTGCTGTGGGCATTAATCGCCGCCATTGGTACCACGGGCTACTCCATTATAGATAAAGAAGCGCTCCTGTTATTGGAGCCGTTAAGCACGCCTACCATTACTAATAAACACACGGCGATTTTCTACCTAGGCATTCAATTTTGGGCGATCGTGATTCCGCTGAGTATTTGGTTGTTGGTGTCCAATCAAAGAATCGAATTTACCAACGCATGGATACTACGTAAGAAAGCCACGCTTGCAGGCATTATGATGGCATCGACTTATGGTTTAGTGTTATTTGCGATGACCATGACAGAGAACGTCAGCCTGGTTGTGGCACTTAGGCAAGTCAGTATCATCTTCGGCGTAGTGATGGGGATCTACTTTTTAAAGGAAAAGTGGCACATGACTCGCGGTGTAGGCGTCGTTTTTATTATTGCTGGTTTAGTTATCTCACTGACTTAAAAGCTCGCCGGAACGATTGGATATTTGTGCAGAGGCATCTATATTAAGCTAAATCAAAAACGCCCTTAGCGATACAAACTTCGTCAAGGGCGTTTTCTCTTTATCTAGTAAGAAGCTGTAGGTAGTAAAAGACTTAACCCGCTAAATCTTGAGCATCTTGCTGTTTCAACACTTTGTGGCCATCTTCAGTGACACCACGTTTCCAGTAGCTGCTGATGTAGATGTTCTCTTTCGCGACTTCTTTTTCGTTGCGGAAGTATTGTCTTAGCTCACGCATGCTTTCAAATTCACACGCTGTCCATATTGAAACCTGACCTTCTAACCATTCTGTGTTGCGCACGGTTTGTGAAAGTGACTCTGAGGTTTCATCTTCAATCAACCAGGTTACTTTGATACCTTGAGGAGTCTCAAGTACCTGCTTATCTGCTGCTGAGTTGATCTGAATGATAGCGTGACCAGTTGCTGTTTCTGGGAGCGTTTTTACTTTTGCAGAAAGCGCAGGTAGGGACGTCATGTCTGCAACTAAGAAGAACCAGTCTGACTCTAGGTTAAGCCCCTGAATTAAACCAGGACCAGCCACTGAAATAGTGTCACCCACTTTCGCGTTCATTGCCCACCTTGCAGCAAAGCCACACTGCAAATCTTTAGTGATGTGACGAACGAAATCGACTTCAATCCACTGCTCTACAGGATTGTACTGACGAATGGTGTAGGTACGCATGGTTGGGCGCTCACCTTCGTTTAGCTTGCTTAAATCAGTCGTGCCAAGTGGCGAGAATAAAAGCTTGATGTAGCCGCCGGCACATTCTGTTGGGTATTTACTTAATCCCTCACCGCTAAGCGTTATGCGCTGCATGTTTGGAGTAATTGTTGAGGTTTGAGTAACGGTTAATGTGATAGGGCTAGGCTTGCTCATATAAGGCTCTCTTAGATTTGGATTTCCACATCATAATCCTGAACTAAAAAACACTCAATACTAATAGTTATCATTTACTTTGATTTACACATGTACTACCTAACTTATACGACAGATCCTATTGAGAAACGGATCCTACAAAAAAGAGCCCTTTAGAAAACTAAAGGGCTCTTAGGATTGGTTTGACTCAGCGAACAGAATTAGCTGTTTGCTTGCTCTAGTTCAATCGTTTCTTCAGCGGCTTTCGCAGCTTCTAGCATCTTACGAATAATGAACGATGCTGCCATTGCGATACCTACCATCACGACGGCAAGAACAGTCAGCATTTGGAAGTAATCACCGTAAACCGTTTGCACGATCTCTTGTGTGATCTCTTGACCTTTCTCTAGTGCAATAGACGTTGAGAATACCGCGCCAACAATGCCTGATAGTGCGATAGCAACAGAGAACAAGCTTACTGAGAAGTTTTCAATGTGCTTAGGTGCAACAGACAGGATGAAGGCTACAACCATTGAACCTACAATCACTTCACCGAATGCTAGGAAGAAGTGAATCGCTAGGAAGACTTCTGGGCGGATCAGAATATCGTCACCAACTGTCGTTACTGCCATCGTAAGGATACCGAAAGCGATAGCCGTAAGGATGAAAGAGAAACCGACTTTGGTTGCAGTTGAGAAGTTAATGTTTTTCTTTTCTAGGTTAGAGAAGATACCCGCGATGATAGGGCCAGCAACCATACACCATAGTGGGTTCATTGCCATTGAAGCTTCAGGTGCGACAGGGATGAAACCAAATAGATCGCCACGCATTGTGTTGATCGCTACCATTGTCATCGAAGTCATCATCTGACCGTAGTACACGAAGAAACATGTCGTCAGGAATGTGATGATTAAGATAGTCCCCATTTTTAGCATGTCTGATTTCTTCGATTTCATCATCAAAGAGACAAAGTAGATGATCGCTGCACCACCGATTGCGTACACGATGTTTTGGCCAATATCCATGTTAGAGAACATGAAGAATACCAAGCCGATCATTGCTGCAGAAAGACCAAGGAACGCTGCCCAGTTTTTAGTGCTTACTGGTTTTTGGTCGATTTCAGCACTTGCTTCAACAAGGCCTTTGCGAACAAAGATCATCATCAGAAGCGCAGCACCGGCTAGCACCGCTGAAAGAAGGAAACCACCGTGGAAACCAACAACAAGTACTAGCATTGGGAACAGGTATTGGCCTAACAGAGCACCAATATTGTTTACTGAGTAGTTGATTGGGTAGCAGTTCTCAAAATCTTCTTGAGTTTTGAACGTGCGTTTGTAAAGACTTGGGTAAGAAGGGGACATCAAACCACGTGCATAACTTGCTAACGCAATACCACATAATGCCATCGGAACATTGGTTGCTGCTGCACCAAGTACCAGTAGAACGTAACCACTTGCGAACCCTAGGAAGGCAATGGTTAAAGATCGGTAGGCGCCTAAAAACTTGTCGGCGATAAAGCCACCTGCGATAGCAAATAGCGGTCCGATTGCAGAGAAAGCACCAACAACCATCATGGTGTCGGCTTCATTGTAGTTCAGATCTTCAAGGAAGAAACGAGTCAAGATCACCATGACGCCATAGAACGAAAGTCCGAACATCATTTGGCAGAACATCATTGATTTGTTTAATCTATTCCACATTATTTTATTCTCACGTTTGTATTAATATGTAGTGTAATTGCCCGATTATAATATCATTAGTAGTAATACATAAACTTAAACATCTGTCCCAAGCAGAACTTTACTCGATATATCTTTTCTTATGAGTGCATTCATATTTCTCATGAATGAGATTTGCAACGTTAGATTTTGCAAGTGGATGCATGGCGGTATGAAATTTAGCCATCATCATTTGTGGCTAAGTAATGAACTAATAAAGGGAAAGTTAGAGGTAGTCATTCTGTAAGTTATTTTGAGTGAGTATCACTTTCAATTAGCTGTTGGGCTTTAGCCAATAAAAAAGCCAGCTTGGTGGCTGGCTTTGTTGAGATATTGAAAACTAAGTTTACAAGAATGCTGTCTCTATAGAGGCTTTCTCCACTCGTGTTCCTGTCTTTTATTCACAAGGTGGTGCCATGTGGATCACGGCTAGGCCGCCTAGAGAAGTTTCACGGTACTTCTTGTTCATGTCTTTACCTGTTTGGTACATGGTCTCGATAACCTTGTCTAACGAGATAAGACACTTGCTGGTACGTTTCAATGCCATGCGCGATGCATTGATGGCTTTCATTGCACCCATTGCGTTACGTTCGATACATGGCACCTGAACAAGTCCGCCGATCGGATCGCATGTCATGCCCAGTGAGTGTTCCATCGCGATCTCAGCGGCAATACAAATCTGTTCGTTGCTACCACCACGTAGGGCAGTTAGGCCTGCTGCGGCCATTGATGAAGAAACGCCGACTTCACCCTGACAACCTACCTCTGCGCCAGAAATCGAAGCGTTGGTTTTGTATAAGATGCCGATTGCGCCAGAGACTGCCAAGAAGTCTTTAAGCTGCTTAGTGTCTAGCTCTTTGATGAAGCGATGGTAGTACATTAATACCGCAGGAATAACCCCAGCCGCACCGTTGGTCGGTGATGTCACGACCTGACCGCCCGCTGCGTTTTCTTCACTTACAGCAAAGGCAAATAGGTTAATCCAATCCATGATCTCCATTGGATCGTTTTCAATCGAGGCATTTGCTTCCAGCTTTTTAAGCAGAGCAGGTGCTCGACGAGTGACTTCTAGACCGCCATCAAGAATGCCTTCCGTGTCAAAGCCACGCTGCATACACAGAGACATCACCTTCCAAATTTGGTCGGCTTTCTGGTCAATCACATCCATACCTTGGAAAGACACTTCGTTACGCAGAATTAAGCCACCAAGGCTCAGTCCTTGTTGTTCGGATAGTTCAAGTAACTGATCAGCGGAAGAGAAAGGGAACTCAACTTGTGTTTCTGCTTCCTGTTTGCCGTTTTGTAGCTCATCAGCGGTTGCGATAAAGCCACCACCAATCGAGTAGTAGGTTTCCATATCCAGAAGGCTGCCGCTTTCGTTAAAGGCAGAGATAGTCATACCATTTTCATGCAGCGGAAGGTTGGTCTTGTGGAAGAGCAGATCGCTTTCTACATCGAAATAAATTTCATGGTTACCGCTAACCAATAGAGATTTATCTTCAATCGCCTTACGCATTGCTTGGTTAGCACTGGTGATTTTAATGGTGTCGGGGCGGTTACCTAGCAAACCTAACAAGGTCGCTCTGTCTGTGTGGTGACCAATACCCGTCAATGATAACGAGCCGTATAAGTCGATTTGAATACGCTTCACTTGCTTAAGCTGAGCATCAATTTTTTGGGTAAAGTTAAACCCAGCGATCATTGGTCCATTTGTGTGGGAGCTGGACGGCCCAACCCCAATTTTGTAGATATCAAAAATAGACAGCATAGTAACTTCCTGTGAAGACGGTTCGATGGACGAACTCTGTGTAAAATTTGTATTTAGTTAGTTTCACTTCTTTGAGTGAACCTGTTCTTTGGGTGAAACAGTTATCGATTGAGCGTATTCATTGATTGAAAGGACTCTTTTATCGACTAGTGCTAACAAGCATAGAGCGATGAAATACAAGAGCGTGCTATGTTTGCTGTAAAGCGACACGTTTATTCTTGTATTACCTAAGATGTCGCTATCAATAGTGAGCATTATTGCGAGCAACATATAAGAATTTCAAAATACTTTTGTTAACAAGTATTGTATACATAATTCACTCCATCTAATCCCCAAAACGAGACTTGAACATAAAATGAGCATTAATCACCTCCTTATTGTGCTGGGTAAGCGACTTAATAAGAATAAATTGACTGATGAAGGAATCAGTCGAGTTGATGCTTTGGTTGAGTATCTGGCGGAGCCTTTGGTAGAAGAGTCGAATCAGCAAACTGCGGTAGCATTTTGTGGTGGGCTAACAAAAGGGCAAACACTGTCTGAAGCCGACGCGATGCACCAGTACTTTAGAAAGCTTGAAAAGCAGCGTGAACATCCGTTTTCTTTAGGGGCGATTTTGCTCGAGCGGCACTCGACCAACACTGTCGAGAACATACAGAACTTGGCCTCAGAGATGATTGCAAGCGGGCTGTTTACTCGCGGGCAAAGTGTGCAAGTGACATTCGTTTCGAATGACTACCATTTACAACGTATATTCGAGATTCAATCGCTCATGGGCGAGCAAGGTTTGCTTAAAGTTCTCATCGAGAAGTGTTCCGCACTTGGGGTAGAGCAGCAAATAGATCGCAGGTTGGAGGCTCATGTTGCGGTGCCATACCCACATCAAAGTGCTCAGGGGCAATTGTTTCTGTTGATGGACGTACTGACGACCTACCGAGTTTATCTTGAAGGTGTTTGTGCGGGCGCATTTAAGCGAGATTTAGAGTTGGTTAGACGAGAGCCAGAAAGACTGTCTTTGGAAGCATTGATCACTGCCAAAGAGCTCGTTGGACGTTCATCTGACTTTGACATTGTGGAGAGTTTACTCCCAGCATTGGAGCGCTGTATCCAGCAGACTTCAGTGGGTACCGATGTAAAAAAAGTCAGGGAATACCTAGCTCTACTAGATACTAACCTGACTTTATTGAATCGTTATTTAGATCCGGAATCGGATCACACACATCGCTGGTGGCGATAGGTGATTATTTCTTTCTCGTGATGCCAATAACGGTCTTTAAACTCGCAAAGGCAATCAGACAGTAAGCTAGAAGCTCAGTGCCTTCTTCAGCGATGTTTTTAACCGCTCGAACGTAATCATCGCCCATAACATTGTGCCAGAAGGCTCATGTGTTTTTTTACAGTGATTAACTTTGGTTTTCTGAATCTTGCTCATGGTTATTGCGGTAGTACTCCCACTGTTCAATGCGCTCGCCGTCATCGAATACACAGTAAGTTGTACGCTGATTGTTTTCAGTAACCGTGTCTAATTCACCGTCCTGTTGAACACAATAAACCGCTGCTGGGTTAGCGACTGAAACACGTTGGCCCTCGCTATATTCTGCATAGTCGTTTGCACAACCGCCTAATACAACGGCACATACAGCCATCAAACCAATTTTCTTCATGTCTATCTCCTACGTGATAACTCTATAATCGAATGCGTTAAGTTCTACAGAACCAAATGAGAAGCTCTATGAAATTAGTATATTTTAGATTTCAGAAAAGGTTGTCCTAATTTGGTCAAGATATTGAAATAAGTTGATATTTCTTCATGTTTAACGACTTTTTGAGTGTTAGATCAAGCTAAGTGGATTCAAGTTACCGTAGGAATATCCCCGTCCGATCCGTTCTGGTTAGCGGTTGTGAACCTCGAATCTATTGATGATTATGATATGATGCCGCCAAATTCAGTAGAGCAGTCAGAATCATGAGACACCTAAAAACAACCATCCATCCTGATATCGACCATCTAGACAATAAAACGGTCTATAAGCGCAACGCTGCCCGTGCCATTGTGTTAGATGGTGAAGACATTCTGATGCTGTATACAGAGCGTTATCACGACTACACCATTCCTGGTGGTGGTTTGGATGAAGGGGAAGATGTGATCGCAGGTATGGTTCGTGAACTCGAAGAAGAGACTGGCGCGAAGAATATCCATAGCATCAAGCCGTTCGGCATTTTTGAAGAGTTTCGTCCTTGGTACAAAGACGATGCAGACATGATGCACATGATTTCTTACTGCTACTCATGCAAGATCGATCGTGAGCTTGGTGAAACGGCTTACGAAGATTATGAAGTGAAAAACGGGATGAAACCGGTGTGGATGAATATCCATGAAGCGATCGCTCATAACGAAAAGACCATGGCAGAGAGCCCTAAGAAGGGCATGAGTATTGAACGTGAAACCTTTTTGCTGCATTTGATTGCCAAAGAGATGCTTTAGCCGTTATCAATACTAGCCTGCTAAGCTATTTATTTGCCGCCACTTTTGGCGGCAAAATTGTTTCTAGCAATGCTAAAATTTAATAGCGGAAACTAATTATTGAATATGGTTGATATTGTCAACTAAGTATTTTTGATGTATCTTTACCTCAGCGATGAACCTATCTAGCTTAACTGCCCGGTTATATCGTTAAATCTCGCTGTGAGCCTGCCCTAAACAAAGAATACTATGAATAAAAGACAGTTTATTGCCCATTATCTGCGCATGAATCGCACCTCGTACTTATTGGCGATTGTGTTCATCTTTCTCGTCAACTGGTTACAAGTAGAGATCCCTCGTTATATCCAATTGGCGATAGATTTGATTGATGATGCCTCTTCAACTGGCCACCAACAGCTTCAAACCTATGTTTGGATTGTGGTCGGGATGTCGGTTGCCATGGTGGTGGTGAGAATTTTGTCTCGTATTTATGCGCTTAACCCGGGGCGAATTACAGAGGCCGCACTCAAAAGTACACTTCTACAAAAGTTGAATCGCTTACCGGGCAGCTTTCACGAACGCTTTGCTTCGGGTCGACTGATCTCGATTATCAACAATGACCTTAGTGGCATTCGACTGCTGTTTGGTGTCGGCTTCTTACAGTTCTTCAATGCCTTGCTTGCGTTGTCGCTGACGCCTCTTTACATGTGGCGCATATCGCCAGAACTCACACTGTATTCGATCATTCCTATCTCAATCGCTTTTGTGATTTTCCGTGTGGGCTTCAAGCGTATGAAAACGCTGCACTTAGAGCACATGAAGCGTCTACAAAACCTGTCTGCTCAGCTAATGAGTTACCTATCTGGGATTGACTTGATTAAGAGTCAGCAGATGTCACCTTGGGTGAAAGCCGAAACTGAAAAGCTGAACCAGTTATTGCTTGAGTGCCGCCTTAAAATTACACGAATTCAAGTCTTCTTTATGCCAGTACTCGACTACGCCAATGACCTGATGAAAATCATCATTCTTGGGCTTGGTGGCTACATGTTAATGAGACAGGAACTCACACTTGGTGAGATTACCGCCTTTCTGACTTACTCAGTTTTGCTCGCTATGCCATTGATGCAGCTTGGCAGAATCGCGACCATTTATCAGCGTGGCATGGTAGGTATTCAAAGTGCACAAACCATTCTTAATGCCAAAGTCCCAGAGCTTGATGAAGATAAGCTGACTGAATTAGATGTTGAATTGCTAAAGGGAAAAACGTTTTCTGTTCGCAACCTCAGCTTCAGCTATTCAGGTGAAGAACGCGTGATTCTCGATGACATCAGCTTTGATATTCCAGCAGGTAAGAAAGTGGGTGTGCTAGGTGGAATCGGAGCGGGTAAAACAACGTTAGTGAACTGCTTAAATCATCACTTGGATGTACCAGAAGGTTCTGTTTTCCTTGGTGAAAGAGATGTCACTAGCTTCTCACGCAGTGACTTGCGCCGTTACGTGAAAACTGTGACTCAGGACCCTTACCTGTTTTCAGCAACCGTCGAAGACAATATCCGCTTTGGTAGCCTAGATACCGATTTGGCAAAGAGTCAGGTTGATGAAGTGCTAGAGCTCAGCCAGTTGGCCAGTGATGTGACGCGTTTTGAACACGGCGATCAAACCTTAGTCGGTGAGAAAGGGATCATGTTGTCAGGTGGTCAGAAACAGCGCTTAAGTATTGCGCGTGCTTTATTACAACCCACCGATCTGATCATCATGGACAACGTTCTATCGGCTGTCGACTATGAAACAGAACGTAAGATCTTGGAAGGCTTGTTTAAGCGTTTAAAAAATCAATCGGTTCTTGTGGTTTCACACCGCGTTAATGCCCTTGAATATATGGATGAAGTCATCGTGTTGCATGAAGGTAAAGTGATCGCGAAGGGCGATCACGCCACGTTATTGAAAACCTGTGATTACTATTACGATACATGGCAACTACAGCAGAATGAAACGGAGGCAGCAGCATGTTAAAAGGTGTTGATCTCAAGTACCTCAAGCACTTTTTTAAGTTTGCTAAGAAATACAAAGGCTCTGCGATTCTGGGTATCGCTATGCTTCCTCTTTCTGTCATCACGAGTTTGTTGTTCCCTTGGCTGATCATTCAAGTGATCGATGTTCACCTGAGTCATGGGGATATGGATGGTCTGCTCGAGTACGTCTTCTATCTCGTTGCCGTGCTGGTGGCGAGCTATGTGGTGGATACCACCTATTCGTACAACCTGCGTAAAACCGGGCAATACACGATAACTGACATGCGCTCAGTGTTGTTTGCTCGCGTGCTCAAACTGCCACGCAGCTATTTTGATAACACACCGATTGGCGTAACGCTTTCACGATTAACCAGTGATTTGGAAACCATCGGCGAGACGTTTGTTCAGTCGGTTGTCGGGCTAGTTAAAGACAGCATCAATACCATTGCTCTGTTAGTGATGATGTTCTTTATTGATTGGCAGTTAACGATGATTGTATTGATCATTATGCCACCAGTGATGTATTTGACGGTTTATGTACGAAACCGACTTCGTGCACTCTATAAGGTGACTCGTTCTTCGTTGGCTCGCGGTATTGGCTTTTTACAAGAAGTCTTATTTGGCATGAAAACCGTTCAGATGTACCGAGCGGAAGAGCAAGTCGAGCAACGCTACCAAGGCTATACCGATGAGTTTTTAAGAGCGCAGAAGAAGATCAATAAATACGATGCGATTTTGTTCTCGTTTATCTCTGGCATCACCTCCATCACTATCGCGATTATGATCTGGTATGGCTCTGAGCAAGTGTTAGAAGGGGCGCTCACCTTGGGTGTGCTGATTGCGTTCATCAACACCTTAGAGAAAGTGTTTGTTCCGATCCGAGACTTTACTTCGCAGATCGCTTCGATTCAGAGTTCATTTGCAGCGTTTGACCATATTGAAGAGCTGTTTGTTGAGCCGACTGAAGAGGAAGGGCGTAACCTGCTGCCATCTAACAAGGTTGAGAAACAGCTTGAACAGTTTGTGAGCCTAGAGTTTAAGAACGTAAGCTTCCGCTACAAAGACGACTCTCCCTACGTTCTAAAGAATGTCTCGTTTGTATTGGAGAAAGGGCATCAAATCGCCCTTGTGGGTTCGACGGGTTCGGGCAAGTCGACGATTCTGCGTCTGATCTCTAAAACCTACCAAGATTATGAAGGCAGCATTTTGTTGAATGGAATAGAGCTGTCACAGATCTCAAGTGAAGACTCTGCTCATTTGTTCTCAATGATGATGCAAGACGTGCACTTATTTGAAGAGACCATCCAATTCAATATCGCGCTGGGCAAAACGCATCTATCTAGAACTGAGGTTGAACAGGCGGCGCGCTATGTTTATGCCGATAAGTTTATTGAACAATTGCCACAAGGTTATGACTTCCACTTGGAAAAGAACGGCTCTAACTTGTCTGTAGGGCAAACGCAGCTTATCTCGTTCGCTAGAGCGGTTGCACAGGGCGGTCAATTGATGATGCTTGATGAGGCGACCAGTTCGGTAGATTCAATCACTGAAGACCTGATTCAAAAAGCAATGCAGCGCCTTTTCAAGGAAAAAACCGTGATTGCGATTGCACACCGTTTGAGTACCGTTCGTCACTCAGATACGATTTTGGTGTTGGAAAAGGGTGAAATTGTTGAGCAAGGTAATCATCAACAGCTGGTGGCACACAATGGTATTTATGCTGGCTTGTTACAAGAATCGATTGTAGAAACGGGCGATTCTCAAGTAACGGTTGCCTGATCACCTCAAATCAGGTTTACCGTTATCGATACTATGAATTGGTGTTGCTTATGTTTCACCAATTTCTATTCTTTTCTAGTATTCCCAGTAGCTTAGGAAAAATAAAACATATTTTACGATTATTAATATGTTATGATCTCCCTACTACTAAAGGGGTGTCTTAGGGCATCGGGATGTATGCAAGCAAAAAGAACCGGCTTGTGTCAGTCACTTTCTGGCGAATATGGAATCGAAAATGTTGTTGGAAGAAGTTGTAGAAATTATCGAATTAACCGACTCAGACCATTTATCTCAAGCAATGGAACTGTTTAACGAGCATGGTTTTGTTGATGCTGAGTCTTTACCTTTTATGAATGTTGTTTTTGAAACAGCACCAGATCAACTTGCGAAGAAGCTGTCGCAGATTGGTTTTAAAGGTTTAGTGCAAGTCGAAAAGAATGAAGATGCATCAGGCTTCACCATTATTGATGCTGACCGTGTTCTGCTAAAAGATTCTGCTTAGTCGAAAGGCTCTGCTTAGCTGCAAGATTCTTCTTAATAACAAGAATAAGATTCAGCTTAGTGAAAAGACTCTATCCAGTTCAGTAACACCCGTTATGATTATTTGAGGTTAACACAGTGACAACAGCAACCGTTTCATCAACAGAACAACATATTTCCAACGAACATGCGCTTTTAGGTGCATCGTTATTAGCGTCTCAAAAAGTTGAGTTGGCTCTGTTCAGTGTGATCTCTAAATTAGCTAAAGCCCTATCAAAAGAGCAGCAACAGTCATTAGGTTTGGATTTGGATACCTTTTTAAGGGAGAAGCCAAGTGAACAAGCCTCGACTCTGAGCCGCTACGAAAATACGTTTGGTGAACAACTTCCTTTGAAGGCCAATGAACTCAACGATTTTATTTATCATCGAAACTTGGTCACTCGTGGCTTTTGGCGTGTGACTGGCGCTGATGTGAAAGGCGGTGAGAAACTTGCTAACCCAGAGCTTTATTTAAAAGAGTTCTTGGCTAAATGTGAATACTGGCAAGTGATGATTGATACTCAAACCAAGTAATCAAATTGAAATAAGAAAGCCATAGCGAACATGCTATGGCTTTTTTGTTGTTTGTGCAAATTGTCTTGAATTCTTTGAATCTAGAGCATCATCTCCAATACATAGTTCCTAGAGACAAAGTAATGTTTAAGTGCGGCACTGATATGCAGCACAATTAAACAGGCTAGGGCAATACAACTGGCACGATGTAAATAGAAAAAGAAGCCGTTGATTGCAGAGTCGGTAATTAGATTATTTACGCTCACTAACCAAAATAAAGAGTACGGTTCTTTTAGCATTAAGTAGCCGGTGCTGAAAACCATAAACATCACAAGATACATCAAAGAGTGTGCAAGCTTGGCAACGCATTTTTGCCCTTCAGGCACAGAGGTTGGCATGCTTGGCGACGAGCGAAAGTGGCTCCAGATATAACGAACCACAAGCAGTGGCGTCGCAACGGTCGCCAATGACATGTTGAGCACTGACAGAAAAGAAAACAGCTCTGGATGACTGGTGACATAGTGCATCACATACCCTGCGATTGTTGCATAGATGATTACAGAAGCCATTACCCAGTGCAGTACACGGCTTACTAAATCGTATCGTGGATTATTCAAATTAACCTCGTTCTGATCGTTATTAATATAAGATTCATCTCGATGCAATAAACCATTTTTCGGTATATTCGCATCGCAAATTAATCATATAGAACAGTATTACGCGGTATTTTTATAATTTAGAAATTAATGATGTTGCTTCAGGTGTTTTATAATTATCAATGATGTTTTAGAGTGTTAATTCCAATATGGACATAGCAAACTTGTCGACTTCCTAGCTTGTATGCCTATTACGAGATACAGTTAGTCTAAATATAAACATATAAGGAATGTATAATGCTTCGAATCTTATTGATTGCAGTTATCTCGGTGTTCAGCACGATGAGTTTTGCAAGCGAAGAGGTTAAGTACTCGGAACAAGAGTATTTGGATAGACCGCTGATGGAACGCTATATCTTGGATGAGTTGAAGCAGCTTCGAATGGAACAGCAGGATCTTGAAAGACGCTTGACCATTCAGATGACTGACCGGGAACTGACTGTGGCAGACAAGTCTCTGAATTACGCCAATGTAACCGTAACCTACTTCTTCTACATTATTGCTGGTGTGGCCTCTCTTATCGCGCTGGTGGGTTGGCAATCCATCAAAGAGCTTAAACACACAACTCAAGACATGGCTGATAAGCGACTTAATTCTATCGCTCAAGACTATGAGAAGAAGTTTAATGTTCTTGAACGGGATCTTAAGCGCAAGACCAGAATCATTTCCGACAACAACCGCGAAATTGAAATTATCAATGAGATTCATAACCTATGGTTGAGAGCACAGAACGCACAAACGGCAGAGCAAAAAATTGAAATCTACGATGAAATACTGAAGGTTCGTCCTGGAGATTTAGAAGCACTTACTGCCAAAGCTGACGCTGCTATGGATATACAGGAATACCACTGGGCAATGAGTCTTTGTAACCGTGTATTAGAAGTCGATGACCAAAATGCTCATGCCTTGTATCAACGTGCTTGCGCCTATGCTCGATTAGGGGCAGAAGGTCAAGCTATCGATGACTTAGAGCGCGCTATTGAAGCCAGTGGGTCCATGAGAGAGCTGCTAACTGAAGAGCCGGACTTTGAGATGCTGCGAGGCTTAGAACGCTTCGAAGTACTTCGTGAAGAGTAATATGAGGTAAAGATCCGTGTTAACTAAGGTGGTGGGCTTTGCATGCTCACCATACTTTCACACCTATCGCGCTATGGTTTCTTACATTTCATTTATTTTTTTGATTTAATTGTTATGTTATAACACTTTCTAAGTTCCTCGTTATAACCGCTAAGTATTTTATGAAGTTCCTCCGTATTGGTCTGATCGTTACTGCGATCAGCGCATTTTCCCTTGCTGCTTTGCTCTCTTTTCACTCCAAACCAGCACCAGAAATCTCTATCAAAATAACACCTTACCAAGGTTCTCAACCTAATGATAAGGAAGTCATCGACTCGCAAGCGACTCCCAACTCTTTGGTTAAGGTCCATTATTTTGTGAAAGTTGGCGATACGCTAAGCAACATCTTTTCGTCATGGCAACTGCCATATGGAACCGTTCAAAAGGTGATGGAAGCGGATCTGGAGTCTTTGAAACTCGACACAATAAAACCTGGTGACCATCTAGAGTTGCTTTTGGATAGTGACTCAAAACAGCTTGTGGAGCTGATTTATCACGAGAGTTTGGTTGAGCAAGCAGCCTTTACTCGAAACGATGATGGTAGCTTCACCTATAAATTCCGCGAGATCCCAGGCGAATGGAAAGAAAAACTCTATGCGGGTAGTGTTCACGGTAGCTTTTCAACGTCAGCCTACAAAGCGGGGTTAACTACTAACCAGATAGCCAATATCACCCGCACACTAAAAGACAAAGTCAACTTCGCTCGAGAGCTGAGAGCTGGTGATAGCTTCAATGTATTGGTCAAAGAGCAGTACACGGATGATCACCTAACGGGTAAAACAGAAATTCAAGGTATCTCAATTCAATTAAGAAACCGAGAAGTCGCAGCTTTTCTAGCACCAGATGGTCTTTTTTATGACAGAGAGGGAAATAGTCTAGAGCAAGCCTTTGATAGATACCCAGTCGACAGAAAATTCCGAAGAATCACTTCTTCGTTCAATCCGACACGAAGACACCCAGTAACTGGGCGAATCTCACCGCACAATGGTACCGACTTTGCGACACCTGTTGGTTCACCTATCTACTCAACTGGTGATGGTCGAGTGGTGGCACTTCGTGACCACCCGTATGCTGGTAAATATTTGGTGATTGAACACAACAGCGTATATACGACGCGTTATCTTCACTTGAGCCGCTTCTTAGTTAAGAAAGGTCAGCAAATTAAGCGAGGTCAGAAAATTGCGCTATCGGGTGCTACTGGTCGTATTACTGGCCCGCACTTGCACTTTGAGGTATTGGTTCGTGGTCGCGCCGTCGATGCGATGAAGGCGAACTTACCAATGGCAAGCTCAATTATGCCTAAAGATAGAAAAGAGTTTTTGGCTCGAATTGCCTCTTTTGATGCCATGCTCTCTGAGCCCGCAGATCGCGCGAGTTAGAGATATTCATATCTAACTTGGCAACGCATACAATCACGCCCCTTAGTTAGCGATTTAGCTAAGGGGCGTTTTTTAAAGAATCACACGATTAAGCGACTGAATCCGTTATTCGATGGATAGAGCTATTGAGCGATAGGTTTGCCACTGATTAAGCAACCACCACTGCCGTGCCGCTAGCAGAGACCATCAGCATGCCATTACCTGTTCCCAAGACTTCGTAATCAATATCTACGCCTACCACCGCGTTGGCACCCGCTTCAATCGCTTTCTGTTCTAACTCTTTGAACGCGTAGTTACGTGCTTTTTCCAGTTCTTTCTCGTAGGTGCCAGAACGTCCACCCACAAAGTCACGAATTCCTGAAAACATATCTTTGAAAACGTTCACCCCTAGAATGGCTTCTCCGGCAATAACCCCTTTGTAATCGACAATGCGCTTGCCTTCGACTGATTGTGTGGTGGTAATAATCATAATGGCCTCTTGTAAGCTTGCTGAGCTGTCACTCGCTTATTGATTGATAGTTTGGTCTTGCTCTTGAATGTCATCGTTCAGTGCTGTCTCTGAGCGTGTGAATTCATGTCTTAACCATGTTCTCAGTTTTAGCACACTTTCTTGTTTTAATTTGTTTTTTGGGCAAACAAAGTAAAAATCTTGGTGCGGGTTAGCAACCGGTTTACCCAGTTCGACAAGCATCCCATGGCTGATGTCATCCTTCACAAACAAGCGATGTGTAACCAATACGCCTAGTGAACGAATCGCAGCTTGTACTGCTTGAATGGAGACATCGAATGTCAGGTTGCTATGGAATGTGGGCATTGGGATTTGGTAATTGTCGCACCACACTTGCCAGTCGTGTTGTCGCCTGAGGTTAAAAACGCCAATGGTCGGGTTTTGTTTGACGAGTTGCTCGACGCTCAATCCGGTCTGGTTTTTTAATAGAGTAGGGCTGCACACCAAGACCAGATCATCGTCGCCCAGTTTCTCGCTGTAATATTGTTCCCACTCGTTGGGTTTGCCATGTACAAGCGCAACATCGACCCCTTCCTGCTCGATATCGAAAGGGCCAGTTAGCGTCGAAATGCGGATATCAAGTGAGGGAGCGAAGGCTTGGAAGTCGGGAACTCGTGGGATCCACCAGTGCATCGCTAGCGAATTGACCATGTTGAGGGTAATGCGGTGGTCGTTAGGCGTTCTGGCAAGCTCTTCGGTCGCCTCTATCACTTGCTCAAGTGCGGGCGCGACTTTGCGGTAATATCGCTTACCTGCGGCATTAAGAACAACACGACGACCGACTCGTTGAAACAGAGGCTTGTTGACCAGTTGCTCTAACGACTTTATCGCTTGGCTTACCGCAGAGTGACTGACGTACAATACCCGCGCGGCGTCGGTCATGCTGCCAGTCTCAGCAACAGCAATGAAAGCATAAACGGATTTAAGCGGAACGAGTTTTTTCATTGGTAAGTTTTCCTTACAGTTATAGTTAATATTACTCGCTATTTTTCATTACGTCACGCCTCTAAAATAGATGTCATAGGAGGTGATAATTATGTCTGATATTACCAAGGCGACGACTTTCATGTTGTTGTCGACGTTCAGTTTGTCTTTAAGTGGCTTGATGGCCAAGTATCTATCTGAAGTGATGCCCACTTCGTTACTCAGTTTTGTGCGTTTTTTGTTACCCAGTCTGTTTTTATTTCTTTTCCTGACCTTTTACAAAATCAGCAAGCCGACACGAGAAATGTGGAAACCTTTGGTGATGCGGGCGATCTTTATGGTGGCGTGTCAGTGGTGTTTCCTTACTTCACTGCAAACCTTAACGCTTGTTGAAGGGGTTGTGTTGTTCAGTACGGGGCCTCTGTTTATTCCATTGTTAGAAAAGTTAATATTTAGAACCAAGATTCATACAACGACGATAGTGTGTTTAGCTGTCACCTTTGTTGGCGTAGTGATGATGGCGGGGGATTGGTCGCAGTTTGAGTTGGGTTCGGAGTTCTTTAGACCTGCGCTTCTGCTTGGGCTTCTCGCGGGGGTATTTAATTCTGGCTCGCAAGTGAGTTTGTACCGAGCGTCTAAAACCAGCCTGACTCCGGCAGAGCTTAACGCGTGGACCTTTTTAGTTGCGGCAATTATTGTGATACCAATGGTGGTGTTTACTTCTGTTTCTGCGGTGCCTGATGTACTTGAAAGTGCTGAAAAAGGCTTCGTGTCGGCGTTGCTGTCTTTTGACGATTTACGCTGGATTGTTCTCGGAGCACTTGGTCTTGCAATGTTTACCATCAATACCCAAATCTTCCGTTCCAAGGCGTATAAGCTTGCAGACAGTGGCTCCCAGTTGGCACCTCTGATTTTTACTAACATGCTGTTTAGCGCGCTTTGGCAGGACTTGTTCTTTGATGATGTGTTTTCTACACAGCAGATGATTGGCATTAACCTGATTGTCGTGGCGAGCATCACCAATACATTGCTGGCAAAAAGACACAGCAAGGCGAAAGCCAAACAAAAACCGCACACCACAGTGGCTGTAGCGACTGTAGTGGACGTTGCGGTATTGGACTCGGCAGCTAAAAGCTAACCATTGAGTTATGGCTTATCCTCTGAATGGTTAATTTAAAACTTAGAACAATGAGCGTATGTATTCTTTTACTCGGTCGATGTGTTCGTGCGGGTCAATCTCGCAGCGTTGGTTCATTTCTAGGAATCGCTCAGCGTATTTATCGTAGATTTTGTTTTCCAAAAACAGTAAATACAACTTGGGATCGATATGACCGCTGGTGGCCATGTCGGTCATGATGTTGAGTGATTCGCTTAAGAGTTTACCTTTCTTATAAGGGCGATCACTAGAGGTGAGTGCTTCAAAGACATCAGCAATTGCCATTGCTCTCGACGGCAGAGGTAACTGGTCTTCGTTTAAGCCTCTTGGGTATCCCTTACCGTCGATACGTTCGTGGTGTCCGCTGGCGATATCCGGAATGTTTTGAAGGTAAGGCGGGTAAGGCAACTTGTTGAGCATGGTGAAGGTTTGGATAATATGATCGTTGATCATGAAACGTTCTTCATCGTTTAGCGTACCACGGCGTACTTTCAAATTGTGCAGTTCACCTTGGTTGTATTTAACTTCTCCGGGCTTAAGTACAAACGCTTCTTGCCATACATCGGCAGGGTTAAAGCCATTGTCCCAAGGTATTTTATGCTCCGGTTTGTCTGCAAGCAGAGGCTCCATGACAGGCAAACCCTTTTCCTGACTTGTTGGCTCAGTTCTCTCTTTCTCAACCGACTCTTTTTGGGTGTTAAATCTCTCTTTTTCAGACCAAGACAAACCCAATTGATCATCCAGTGTACGTTTCCATTGGCGTTTGGCTATTTGATCTAAGCGTTCTAGCTGCTCTTCCGTCATAGATTCGCCGCCAAGATTACACTCAGCAACGAAGGCAAACTCCTCATCCAGTTCAGACAGGCTTTGTTCGAGTATTTTGAGTTGTTCTTCTTGTAGTGCACCGTTCGCCATCGCTTTCCAGTAATCGGTTTCCGCTTGCTGTTTCAACAACTCAAAACGCATTCGCACTTCGTGGATTCGGTCGTAAATGGTTTCCAGTTTTGTTGCCTTATCTACCACATATTCAGGCGTGGTCACCTTGCCGCAGTCATGAAGCCAAGCGGCGAGCATCAACTCTTCCCACTGTTTACTGTCCAATGAGAATTGCGGGTAATAGCGGTCATCATCTATGGTTGCTTGAGTTAGCCATTTGGTGAGCTCCGGCACTCGTTGGCAATGCCCGCCCGTATAAGGTGACTTGGTATCAATCGCCGATGCAATCAGCTCAATAAAGGCATTAAGCATGTCTTTTTGTTGCTGCATTTGGTCGATGTTGTCTTTCGCTATTTCCGCAAAGCTGAGCAACTCTCTTAAAAAGGCGTGCTTGTCTGCCTGCATCTTGGTAATTGGTCTCTCATAGCCAATTGCCACAATCCCTACCAACAGTTTCTCTCGGTTTAATAGTGGAAATAGGTACAGGTCTGAATTGAAGATCGAATCTTGGTAATAGTTGAGAACATTGTCTTCTCTGTTCAAATGGATCGTCTCACCAGATTTAAGCTGACACAGCAACCAAGGCGTGTGTTTGATGAAGTCATTGATGTCGGCCTTAAAAGGAAGAATGGCAAGGTTGGCTGCCGTATCAAACACGTCTTTCTCTTTGGATTGAGTGAAAAGGACAATGGTTTCTGCTTTGGTAATTAAATAGCTTTGATGAGCAATGTTCTTGGCTAAGATCGAAAACTCCTGATTCCCGGCGGTGTCTCGAAGTAGGGTAATCAGATCATGAAGCGTGTGTTCCATTAGCTCAATCGAGTGGGCAAGGTTAGCCACTTCTTGAATCATGCTTTTGGGATAATGAGTACGCCTGAAGTCAAATCGAGCGATGTTGTCGGTGAGTTGCATCAGCGTATTGAGTGGCTGAGACAGTCGATTAGCAACAAACCATACGATAGCGAAGCAGATGAACAACATCCCAATCGCGACCGCAACTTGCTTGTCTCGCATCGAGATAAGATCAGCGAGCAGCTCATTGTGTGGCGTCGCTTCTGCCAAGTATAAGGTGACATTTTGAGTCAGTTGAACCGGCGTTAGCGTTAGTGCCCAAGTGTTTAAGTTGTACTCAACGTTTTTTAGATTGAGGTTAAACTTCTCTTCATCAGAGATAAGCGGCGCAATAACGGACGCTTTCAATGCTTCCATCTGTTCACGTTTGGGCACATTAAAGAAGCTTTGGTCTTGCTCACTGCCAGAGAGATTCCCCGTCGTTTGGTTGTTCGTTTGCTCAGTTTTACTTGTGTCATCAGATTGGGAGTCAGGCTTGGGTACTGATAGCTCAAGTTGATGCTGACCGAGAAGATTAAAATGTTGATCGAACAAGGCGAGTCGGGTTTGCGGAGAATAAGCTAATTCACTGATCTGAGAAGAGAGGGAACTCAACGTAAAGTCGGCACCAACCACATGCTTGCCATCGGCAGAACGCCTAGAGAGTGTAATGCCATTGGTTTGCAGGAAATAGAATAGATAGGGCTCAGAGAGTTGTATTGAGCCATCAGGCTTTGCGTTACGAAACCAAGGACGAGTTGTGGGGTTGAACTTACTCTCTGCTTGTCGAGTACTGATCACTTGATGTGCGCCATCAAGATAGGTAATAAAGTTTTCACCGTCTAGATTGGTGCTGCTGACCATCATGGTCGCTTTAGCGGGCGCGCTGTTTTCGGCTCTCTGTTTATTGGTGCTTAATGGACGAAAGATTCTGAAGTCACCATCTTCAGAACCATAAAATAGAGCGACCAAATTGGTGTTTTGCTTGAAGATGATATCGACCGAAGCAAGCCAAGAGTCTTTTTCGACAGCGGAAGCTTGATGAGCAACAAACGGGCTCACCGCCATCACATTTAAGGTTGTGATAACAGGGGCAATGGCTTGTTTAAATACTGATTCCAGTTTGTCGCGGTGCTCATTACTGATCTCGCGCACTGTGCCTAGCAGCAGCTCTTGGGAGTGCCGATAACTTATCGAAATCAATACCGCACCGACAAGTGTTGTCAAAATTAGGAAAAGGCTAGTGATGTGGATACTCAGCGGATATCGTCTTCTTCTCATCTAACACTCCGGTTTGTAGACTGGTTTAAGTATTGACGAACTTGGGTAGGTTGCAAAAAATTGGCGCAATTACCGAGTGTGTGCGGTTCTACTTAGATAAGGCCAAGCGCTGGCTGGCTCTGGTTAGCCACGTATTCCCGTGTCGTGTAAATGAACCAGTAATAAACCTTTATGTTAGGGTGCTAATTGTCACTTTCAGCTGATAAACTGGCCGAATTGTTGCCATTAGGCATTCATTTTCTGAAGTATTCTTTTCCTGAAAGAGATTCAGAGTTACTTTCTGAAAAACGTATTTTGACCGAGCGAAGAGGGCATTGATTCATGGAACTCAAAGTAGATACTCACACCCACACATACGCAAGTGGTCATGCTTACAGCACATTGATCGAAAACGCCAAGTCGGCAAAGCAAAATGGTTTAGCCATGTTTTGTACTACTGATCATTCAGAATCAATGCCGGGCGCGCCACACTATTGGTTCTTCAGCAATCAGCGTGTGCTCCCTCGTCTTATTGAAGATGTCGCAATTATTCGAGGTGTTGAGTCAAACATCATGAACACACAGGGTGAAATCGACATTCATCCGAGTGTGGATAAGAACTTGGATTGGGTGATCGCGAGTTTTCATGAGCCAGTATTTCGCCCATCGGATGTCGCTACCCATACAGAAGCATTGTTGAATGTTATTAAGGGCGGTCGAATTGATGCGCTTGGTCACTTAGGCAATCCTAATTTTGATTTCGATTTCGAAGCCGTTATTCAATGTGCGGTTGAGAACAACGTGGCGATTGAGATCAACAACACCACACTCAAAGGCAATAGCCGAGTTGGCAGTGTTGACCGCTGCTATGAGATTGCAAGAATAGCGAAAGCGAAGGGTGCATTTATTACAACAGGCAGCGATGCGCATTTCTGTTTAGATGTCGGTGGCTTAGACTTAGTCGCAGCATTGTTAGATGAAGTGGGCGTAGATTCGAGTAAAGTGATTACCCATTCGCCAAAGCAGTTCCTAGCCTTTTTGGCCTTGCGCGGTCGTAATGAAATCCCAGAATATTCAGATCTTGTTTAAGAGAATGTCGGCGGGTTTGCATTTCGACACAATCAATTTTTGTGCCTGAAAGATTTTTGTATACACTAGCCGAAAATAATAAAGTCGAAGTGCCACAGTAATGACGGCTCTAACTTCAAAGACACCGCTTCACTTGGAGAAACAATGAAAACTCGCTCAATCCTTTTATCTGGCTTAATCGCTGCTTCAGTATTGTCTGGCAACGCATTTGCTAATGTAGACCTTAAGAAAAACATGCAAGAAATGAAGCTTGCGTTCAAACAAGCGGCAGAAGCTCAAAGCATTGAAGAGATGCAAAAGCCTATCGTTCGTTTAGATACGCTAGTGGCAGAGCTGAAAACGGGTGTTTACCCAGTCGAGAAAGAAGACAACTTCATGGAAGGCTTCAAAAAGATCAGTGCATCACTGGATAGCATTGAGCAGAAGCTAGACCAAGGTGACTTAGCGTCGGCACAGCAAGAACTTCGTACTATTGATGGCCTTCGTGAAGAGTACCATGAGAAGCGTAACCCAAGCATCTGGAGCAAGATCTTCGGTTAATTCGTTAATCATGAACGTTTGCTAGATAGGTAACAAAGAGCAAACCTCAAGATTCGATTTCTAAAACGCCGCCTTACATTACCTTCTTTCGAGGAAGGTGTAAGGCGGCGTTTTTATTGTCTCTTTTATCGAAAGCCTGCTGCAAAGAGATGAGTATTACTTTCTTAGTTTTAGTGTTGTAACCAGTATTTAACGAAAAAGAGTGTGCGTTAGCTTCAATTTTTTAACTTGCTGTTAATCTTTACGTTTACCTATATTCCAAGTCCCTCATAATAAGGGAAATTTATAAAGACTTGGAATAATGCGCCGAACCTCGTTCAACTTCTTCATGTTACTTGCAACAGCATTAAGCTGGGCGCTAGTGACATTAATGCCTGTTATCAATGCTCATGGTAATAGTGCGGGAGTATGGGCGTCGTTATGTACGGTCAATGGCTTTGAATTGGTTCAAATCGAAGAAGGCGAACCTAATACTCATAAAGGAAAGCCGTGTCCGTTTAGCCATTTTTCCACGTTTCACCAAGATGAACTTCCCACTACACTACTGACAACTCGACTGAGTTCTATTGTCTCCGACAGCTACGCTTTTTTGGCTCTAAGCGAACGCTACACGAGGCAAGCCCCGCGCGGCCCTCCCTTTGTTATTGCTTAAACCTAACCCATTAAAATAATTAAAAAATAAAGTATTAAGTAAAGTTAAACATGCTCAGATTACTTTCTGATTTTTCAGAAGGTATGTTTGCGTGTGTCAAAGGAAATTATAATGTTGAGAAATGAATCTCAAACCCCTGCGAAAGCACAAGCAACTTCGCAGTCTAAAAGCAGTGCAACAACCGGTTCGGAAACCAATATAAAAAGCAAAGACCGCAATAAAACCCTCTATTTCCTCACATGGCGCTGGCACTTCTATGCTGGGCTATTTGTTATCCCGTTTATGTTAATGCTGAGCATTACAGGTTTGGTGATGCTGTTTGATGATGAAATCGAATTGACTTTCCACCACGAAGCCCTAGAGATTGTTGCATCGGGCGAGCCGATTAAAGTGTCACAACAGTTAGCTGCAGTACAACTTCAATACCCACAAGGTTCGGTTACCCAGTTTGTTCCGAGCAAAGCTCCTGATCTGGCTAACCGCTTTTCGGTAGCACTTGTAGACGGCACATCGGTCTTCGCCACGGTAAATCAATATACGGGCGAAGTGGTCGGAGAGATTCCGCGTAGCGACAGCCTGTACCAACTCGCGAATGACATTCACGGCACTTTGTTGATTGGTGATTGGGGTGATTATCTAATTGAAGTCGCAATAAGCTTGTCTATTCTGTTGCTCATCAGTGGTATTTACTTATGGTTACCTAGAGATAACGCGAGCCGCGCTGGTTTTCTTAAGTTGAGAGTGTCATCTGGGACACGCGTACTGATGCGTGATCTGCATGCGAACATAGGCGGCACGTTATCTCTTATTCTGTTGCTCTTTATCCTGTCTGGTTTGGCGTGGACAGGCTTCTGGGGCGGTAAGTTAGTGCAAGCATGGAGCACTTTCCCTGCTCAAATGTGGGACGATATTCCGCTGTCTGACAAGACACACGCATCGCTTAACCATGGTTCGGAAGAAGAGCTTCCTTGGAACTTGGAACAGACACCACTGCCGTTGTCTCAAGATAAGCCTGCCGAACATGTACATCATGTCGAAGAGGCTTCGGAACCTCATGATCACTCTAAGATGGGCGATGACCACTCTATGCATGTCATGTCTGCGAGTAGCTTTGCCATTGATGATGTCATTGAGAAAGCACGAGCTCTTGGCTTCACGCAGTACAAGGTGAATTTCCCACGTTCTGAGACGGGTGTTTACACAGTGACAGCAAACACGATGGGCGGCGATATCATCGATCCCACTCAAGATCGTACCACGCACCTAGACCAGTATTCAGGTCGTATCCTTGGTGAAGTGACCTGGCAAGATTATAACTTTATCGCCAAGACATTAGCGGTCGGTATCTCTCTGCACCAAGGTGATATAAGTATTATCAACAAGCTTTTAAACGCCTTGTTCTGCTTGGCGTTCATCGTGGTGTCAGTCACGGGCGGTGTGATGTGGTGGATGCGTAGACCATCAGGTCAACGTAAGCTTGGCGCGCCACCTAAGTTTGGTGATGCTGGCTTATGGAAAGCTGGTTTGGTGAGTGTTGTGCTGATTTCAGTACTATTTCCTCTCGCAGGAGCAACGATTGTGACGGCCATGATATTGGATTGGCTACTGTTCTCACGTGTTGAGAAGTTCAAAACGGCGTTGAGCTAATTGAACCAAAAACGGACTTTTTCGGCTTGAGAAGGTCCGTTTTTTATTCTGGCGGGAAGTTGATTGTTCAAGAAAGTTTAGATTTGATACAGCCTATTTTTGATAAAGCTCTAGCGGCAGGCCGTCTGGGTCCGCGAAAAACGTGAATGACTTCCCTGTAAACTCATCAACTCGAATCGGTTCAACGTCGATTCCTTGTCCTTCTAAATAGCTTTTTACTTGTTGAACGTCCTCAACACAAAAGGCTAAGTGTCTCAATCCTTGAGCTTCTGGAAAGCTCGGTCTTTCAGGTGCATCAGGGAAACTAAACAACTCTATTTGAGCACCATTAGGGAGTGCTAGGTCAAGTTTGTAAGACTGGCGCGCTGCTCGGTAATTCTCTGCAATAATTTCTAGCTTTAAAATCTCAGTGTAAAAGCGTTTTGAGGCTTTGTAGTCTGAGCAAATAATGGCGGCGTGGTGGATTCCTTTTAGCATCAGTTTATTTCTCCTGCCAACTTTTCACCCAAGTGTTCCATCGCGTAGTCAATGAACACGCGTAGGCGAGCGGGCATATACTTGGTTTGTGCAAACTGCATAGCGATGGCGCCGTGGTAGTTACTCTTGATGGTCCAGTCATTCAGTACTTGAACAACGCTACCTTCTGTTAACGCATCTTGAATCACAAAGTCATGGAAGATGCCAATCCCCAAACCTTCTTTCACACCTTTTAGTCGCATCTGAGAGTGGTTCACTGCGTATCGACCACTGACGGAAACGGTGTGAAACTCATCATCTTTGAGAAAGTCCCAAATGTGGTCTTTGTCCGTTTCTGCAAGGTACAGGCAATCGTGCTGGCTGAGATCGGTCGGGTGAGAAGGGATGCCTTTATGAACCAAATAATCAGGGCTCGCACACAGTACTAAGTTAGTCTTGCCTAACTCTTTTAGCACTAAGCTTTCATCGGGCTTATCGGTAAGGCGAAACGCAATATCGATGCCTTGGCGTAGTATGTCGATATCACCATCAGCAGCGCGTAACTTAAGTTGGATCTCTGGATACTGATTTAAGAATGGAACAACGAAAGGCTGCAATACCGAATTCAAGAAGGCTTCAGGCGCCGCTACCGTTATCGAGCCTGCAGGTTCGGTATGGTCGGAGGTAGACAGTTCAACGGCTTGTTGCGCTGCGTTGATCATCACCACACTCTGATCATAAACCAATTGACCCGCTTGCGTAATGATAAGGGTACGAGTGGTACGCTCAAACAGTTTCACCGATAGCGCTTTTTCCAAGCGGGTGATGAGCTTACTCAAGGCTGATGGTGTCACGCCTAACTGTTTTGCTGCAGCCGTAAAACTACCTTCGTTAACCACCAAAATGAACGAGGCGAGATCCGGAAGCAGGGCGATGAGTTTTGGGTTAATCATAAGTATCCAGTTAAGCTAGTTTCAACGATGAACTTAATGGTCATTGTGAGCGATTTACTTTGATTTGTGAATCAATTTCATTAATTGATTGACTTAATAAAGCGATGTTGAAAGCGCCATTTATTAACGAGCGTAAGTGAACTACACTGATAAAAAAGCTAGGTAAGTGACCGATGAATAAAGAGAATTTTCCAGAAGAGTTAAAACGACTTCGCGAAGCAGCATCCATTTCTCAGGAAGAATTCGCAGAGTTGTTGTCCCATTCTCATCGGGCATTCTCTGGTGTGAATCAGGTAATGGTGAGCCAGTGGGAAAGGGCAAAAACAGTACCGAGTTTTGTGCGCCGTCTGGGTATCGCAAGCTTCTTTCAGCTAGATTACGACTTTTCCGTTGAAGAAATGGTGCAAGTGAAAGCTGCCACTAAGAATGTGGAGCGTCCATTCAGTGTTGATATTGGTTATGACTATGAGGTGACGAGTGTTGAGTCATATAGCATGGGGACACTTCCAGCGAAAAGACTCAAATCGATTCAAATCATGCATCAAAAAACCTATGGCAAAGATTTTATCGAGGTTTCTAAACATCTAGGCGTAATAAAAGAAGATATGCAGGTACTGTGTTTTCTTTTTGAGGGCGTCATTATTGGGCATGTGGTGTATGACGGGTTAAGTAAGATGCTTTGCAGTGTTGGTGCCGTTAGTATTGTTATTCGTCGTAAGATCTTCGATTACATGGCGGACAATTTATCGGGTACTGAATTCCGCTTTCCTACTCTTGATCCTGCAATGTCCCAGTTCCTCTATGATCTTTACTTAGAGCCGTATATGAGCAAACTCGGCATGCCATTTTTCAAGGCTGATATAAAGAAAGTAGTGAATAACCCGTTCTCTCAGAACATCCAAAACAAACACGATATTTACTTCAAGTGCATTCGATATCACGATCTTAAGCAGAAAAAGAAAAGCGTCGAGTTTGTCTTAAATTAACCTTGCTTGAGTACTCACTTTTACATGACAAGTCTAAGATCGGTCAAAGGCAGTGGTTTTGAATATAGAAAGCCCTGATAGCTATCAAAACCTAGCTGGTGGACGAGCTGATGTGTATCCGTATCTTCAACACCTTCTGCCACGGTTTCGATTCCAGACTCTTTGCAGTACGCCAACGTGCGCTTCACCAAGTCCGAACGTGCTGGTTCTGCGCTATTCACGATTGACTTATCAAACTTCACTTCATCAACATTAAGGCTCATCACCTTATTCATATCTGAATGGCCAATGCCAAAGTCGTCGATTGAGGTTTTAATGCCAAGAGATTGAAAGCGTTTTATCTGCTCACAAAGTTGGTCATCCAACTGATCGTTTTCACTCAGTTCAAAAGTAAGCTGCTTTGCTTTGAACGACGTATTCCAAAGTAATTCGCGAACCTTTTCCACGTTATCAGGGTTAGCCAACACCTTCTTGCTGATATTAACTGCCAAGTTCAAGTGAGATGAGAGAGATTTTACCTCTGTCAGTGATTGCTCAAGAACACTAAAGAAAATCTCTTCTTCATAACCCAATGCAAATGCACGATCAATAAACACACCTGGAGAGAAAATCCCTTCTTCTGGAATATCTAAACGAAACAGCGCTTCAACACCAGTCACTTTCTCGATACTAGGTTCAACCTTTGGCTGATAAAAGCAGGTGTGCCAGTCGTTTTCGAAGGCTTCTTGAATGATGTGGTCTGATAGGTTCACTTGTTTGGTTTCTCTTCTCATCGTGTTTCATTTGTATAGCGGCGTTGCTGGTGCGCATTCTGAGAGAAGCGGGCATTCATCACTATATCGTTTTGAGATGAAAAATTGAGATTTGATATGAATTCAGGGTGAGTAACATATTTTTTGTTATTCTTCTTCATATCAATTAGCTGGATATTACTGGTGTGAAAAGTGTGATCTTAAGTCAAGAATAACTGGCATCACATTTTTTTGTAACTGGGGGGATTATTTACAAAGTTGGTCATGTTACACTTGCCCGGTTATAGGAGAGCAACCCATTTATGAAAAATTACAGTGACATATTAGCTTTAATAGTTGATGACTCCCCAGTGATCTTGTCGAGTATTCGAAGAATGCTGATTAGCTTAGGTTTGAATGATAAGAATATTTATCATGCAAAAGATCCTAAAGCTGCTATCTGGCACTGTAAAAAAATGGGTTTTGACCTGATTATTTGCGATTATAATTTTTATACACGCCTCAATGGCAAACAAGTCTTTGAAGAGCTTCAACACTACAGTTTAATAAAACCAAAAAGTAGTTTTATAGTGATAACTGGCGAATCATTATCAAAAATTGTTCGTTCTATTATTGAGCTCTCTCCTGATGAATATATTTTAAAGCCTTTTAATTCAGCTTATTTTACTAATAAGATCCGAAGGTCTCTAGCAAGAAAATCTGCTTTATATCAGCTTTACCAAGCAAAAAATCAGAAAGATTATACTCGCGGTCTTAATTTATGTGATGAACTGGAGTTTGAACACCCTCAATACCATTTTCTAATTCAAAAGTTTAGAGGAGAGTTCTACGCATTGTTAAATATGTTTAATGAAGCGAAAGAGCTATATGACTCAATTATTGTTGAAAAAGACGTTGAGTGGGCAAATGCTGGCTTAGCTGATAGCTTAATAGAGCTAGGTGAGTTTGCTAGAGCACAATCTATTGTTGAAAAAATGCTAGCAAAGGTACCGAATTCGACGCAAGCGATGACGCTAAATGCAAAATATGACATTTATAATGGTGATATACCTAAAGCAATAAAGCAGTTTACTATTATTTCTGAGTTGACCCCTGGTAACCCTGAACGTGAGTTGGTTATTGCAAACTTATGTGTATCTCAGGGGGACTATAGAAGTGCTGCTGCCAGGTTTATGATGTATTACGAACTTAACATCGACACGTATCGCGATAGTTTAGAAGCTCGTTATAATTATATTCGATGCATTCTTTTTATTCATGACTCGATTCAGCAAAATCGTTCATTAGTTAACGAAGAAGAAGTTGAAGAAGATCCAAAAAAATTAAAAATTGAAGCTTTAAATGAGTTTAGGCAAATATCCTTATTAAAGGAAAAAAAATACAACCGAAGTGATGATATGCAAGATAAAGTTGTAAATTATGATATTGAACAAGAGCTTTTGATGTGCCATTTCTCTATTGTTGAGGGGAAGCTTAGGGAAGCGATTTCTATATTAAAGCATATTTACTCGTGTAACTTAGTGGAAGGGTTTTATAATAAGTATCATTTCTTATATCTCTTGAGTTTGCTTACCTTTAATCAAGAATTTAAGGAGTATGTACATTCCATAAGAGCGGATATGAATGAAAGCCAGTTGAGTCCAATGTTACTTAAATCTCAAGTAGAGTTGATGAAATCTTTGACAAGTAATCATGCAACTCAGACTGATGTGGTCAATGAAAAGCTTGAGAATGCGAGTATATATCAAGGCTCTAATAAAATTATCGACGCATTAGACGAGCTAGTGGACATTCGTTCGAGAAATATTTACATTCGAGAAGTCAATATGCAACTTATTCAGTTGTTGTCTTTAGGTTGGCCTTCTAATTATTCTGCACGGGACGTAAAAGCTCTGTTGAAAAGCTGTTTTAAAGTCTGTAAAGAACTTTATAAACCAATAGAGCTAAAGCAACTTGGGATATTAGATAACATTGCTTTAGCTGAAAGTAGAGTTGCAAAATTTTCTTAAGTTGTGGCGGTTATTGACGAGTACCGTCTACTTTGAAGTGGTTAGGAAGTTCGTTTAATGGGATAGGCGCACCAGTAAAATAGCCTTGGCATAGGCTAAAGCCCTGTTGACGTAAAATATGCCAAGTAGCACTGTTTTCTACACCTTCAACAACAGTATTCATACCCATGGTGTCTGCTACCTGGCGTAACATTTTTACTAGAACTTGATGCTTAGGGTTTGTTGCTAGATCAGAAACAAAGCTTCTATCAATTTTCATTTCTGTAAAAGGAAGCTTTAGAAGTTTATCTAATGAGGCATACCCTGTTCCAAAATCATCAATCGATAATTTGAAACCATGTACTCTTAGCCGAGCTAGCGTTGAAAGTGCAACAGGTCGGTTACGATAAGCTTGAGACTCAGTTAATTCCAAAGTTAAGTACTCATGCGGAAAATTGAACGCTTTGCATGCTTCAATGATTTTGTCGCAGATATTTGGTATTGCAAGGTTTTCTTGCGTCATGTTGACCGATACAGAAATATCGAAAGGGCAAGTCGAAATATCACAAAGTGCTCGATTAAGGACGACAAAGAATAGTTGATCCATCATGTTGCATTCTTCGATAGTGTCCATAAATGAAATAGGGCTGAGAATTCCCAGTGTCGGATGTTTAACGCGTGCTAGTGCTTCTACTGAAACAAGCTGCTGATTATCAAAGCGAACTTTTGGTTGGTAATAATTGATAACCTGACAGTTTTGAAAAGCGTCATGTAGATCATGTGCCGACAGGCTATCAGGTGGTTGGTTTTGCCATGTTTGTTCAACACTTTGTGTGAACTTAAGTAGTTCATTTGCTAAGTTAGACTTTAGATCTTTCTTTTTTAGGAGGGACGAGTAGTTGAACTCCAAAAGTGAGCTGATATTTAATGTTAAATCGCAAATATCATCTTCCGCAGAGCTAACAATCACAACACCTAACTCTTTGGTGATTTCAGATATTTCAAGTAATAACTTGATACCGTCCATATTAGGCATGTTAATGTCACAGAATGCCAAGTCGATACTACTGTTTTTCATGAGAGCTAGCGCTTCTATGCCGTCTTGAGCAACATATACATGTTCAACGCCTAACAGACTAAGTTCGATCTTTAATCGAGTGCTCTGAATAAGGTCATCTTCAACGATCATTACTTTCAAGTTATGCTGCATTATTCGATGCCCTCGAGTAGATCTTTTACTTCTTCAACGATTTCGTTCATTTTCTTGGTCAGCATACACTTTTGGCTTACAATTTTTTGAGGATCGAGCTCGTTTTGTAGCTTTTGAGCTAGAGTTGCAATCTCAGTTAGACCTAACATGTTCGCCGTGCCTTTTATTTTATGAGCCAGCGCCCTCAGATCTACATCACTTTTGTCCAAGCTTTCAATGTCTAATGACATTGATTGAATAATGACACTATAAATATCTCGTTTATTTTCATTACTGTAATCCGAGAAATTGCTCTCGATTTCACTCTCAGGCTCTGACGTTGAGAGAGGTTCGGATTTCACTAGAAACTTAGATATGTTGTCATAGATTGCCTTTGAATCGATCGGTTTTGAGATTAATGCGTCAAAGTACTCAAAATTCTCTAAGGTGTAGTTGGATTCTCCAGTACATCCAACAATATTCGCGTAGCCATACAGCCCGATGTTTGTTTTAACTTCTCTTGCTAAACTGTGGCCATCGAGATTTGGCATGTGAATATCTGTGAGGATTAGATCGTACGCACCTTTGCGCTCTTTTAGTTGTGTTAACGCGTGCTGTCCATCATTTGAAACGTCGCTAGAAAGCCCTAGGTCTTTTAATTGATTCTTTAATAAGCATTGATTAATCAGGTCATCTTCAACAATTAATACGTGCCCAATTAGTGTCTCCATCATTTTTTCCTCTGAGAGCTGAGTTGAAGGGGATTTTTGATTATCATTTAATGGCATCAGATCTGAAATAAGTTGATTTAGTTTTAAGTTCAATTCAATCAATGACTCTTGTTCTAACTTTTCTTCATGAGAAACACATGCTTGGTAGAGTGTTGTAGCACCTAGGTTGCCTGCTGTTCCTTTTAATTGATGTACTTTTTGGTGTTCATTGGCTTCAATACTAGTACCACGGTATTGTTCTATGAAGGCGCTTAATAGCTTGAGGTACAGTGCTGTGTTCCCGGCCGCGATTTTTAGGCCAGCTTCTAAATCAATAGTGGAAACTTTGCTTAGCCAGTTCGGGATTGGAGCGACAGGTTTGTCAGCAACCACCTCACCAGCGTCGTTAGTTTCTACAATCTGGTTTGTGAACCATTTTAGCATTTTTCTATACATGTCTTGGGTGTCGATAGGTTTTCCTATGATGTCATTCATACCTGACTCTATTGCTTTATCAATATCTGCAGACATAATGTTCGCAGTCATAGCGATAATCGGTAAAGAAAGTCCTAATTCCTGACGAATCATTTGAGTTGCTTGATAGCCATCTATCTGGGGGAGTTGGCAGTCCATGAGAATACCATCGTATTTTTGTTGACTCAGTTGATGTATAGCTTTCTCACCATCGGAGCAAACATCCAAGCGGGTGACACCTTTAAGTAGAGCTTTTACGAGCTCTTGGTTAATAAAGTTGTCTTCCACTAATAATATATGCTTGTTTTTTAAAGGTTTTAAATTCAACTTCGGAACATCAGCTTGATTTTCTTGGTTATCGAGTATCTCTGGAGCAATATCAAGGATGATCTCAAATGAGAATTGACTACCTTTACCTTGATCGCTTTTAACTGTTAAGCGACCTCCCATGAGTTCAACAAGTTGTTTACTGATAATTAAACCGAGACCAGTGCCTCCATACATACGACTCGTAGATTCGTCTACCTGGATAAAAGGTTTGAATAGCTTATCTATATCTTCACCTGATATTCCGATTCCTGTATCTATAATTTCAAAACTGAGTTTTGTTTTATTTTTGTTTACATTATCACATGAAATTAATAAGTTGATCTCACCTTTTTCAGTAAATTTGATCGCATTGCCTACTATGTTTAATAGAATTTGGTTTAATCTTAATGAGTCACCTAAGACATAATTTGGAATGTCATTACTATAACTTAGTTTTAAATTTAAACCCTTCTCATTCGCAATGATAAACATCATCTCGTAGAATTCGTCAATCAATGAAGGCAGCGAAAATATTTTATTTTTTATATTAAATGAACCTGATTCAATTTTTGATATATCTAAAATATCGTTGACTATCTTCAATAGAGATCTAGAGGCGTTATTAACATTTTTTATATATTTATTTTTATCGATATCGATGTCAGTATTCGTTGCTAATTGACTCATACCAATTATTGCATTTAAAGGCGTTCGGATTTCATGGCTCATATTAGCAAGGAATTGAGACTTTATTTTTGTAGATGATATAGCCTCATCTCTAGCAATTTTTGCCTCGTGTGTAAGCCTTACTAAACTCTTTAATGAATGGTAAATCAAGTACGCTAACATAACCATACCAATGAAAAACAACAACGTTAGTAGCGTAATGAGATAAGAGGTCAGCTTTAAATCACTCACACTATTAATTCTTTCGTCACGAATAGAAAGTATGATTGCTTCGGCTTCTAAAACGGATAGAGTAGCTTCTTTAGAATTTTTAATCAATGCATAGTTATTCTTGTTTAATTTAGTAAATATATCAATGTAGAAATCAGTGTCTTCTGATAATTTTGATAGATAATATGATTTATCTTTGTTTTTTATAAGAGGTATTAGCTCTTCTAAATTGGATTTTATGTTTTTAAGAATACCAATAGCTTCATTTAATTGCTGAGTGTCTAGTCTTCTTCCAAGAGTAAGAGAGTTGACTATTTTTTTGTTTATAGCAGTTTTATCACTTATCAAACTGTTTATAAGTTCAATTGTGTGAGGGTTTCTATAAGTATAGTTGAAGTTCAGAACCATCTTTATATTATTATTTACCAAATTAGAGCGTGCTGCGTACTCGGCTATTATTGCTTTTCTTTCTTTATCTATCGCAACATACTCTAAAAAGCTCTCTCTATATTTACTGATAAGAACGAGAATTCTTTCTTCATTGTGATCATTTAAATCTAATGTCAGATCCTTGGCCTTTTCAATATAGCTTAAGGCTTCATTTAAATATTTTTCACTATTATCTCTTACATAGCCTAACGTGTTAAGACGAGCCCTATCCAAAGAAAATATCAACTCTCCAGTAGTATGAATACGTTTAAGTACCTCAAAAACCTTATTTGTTCCTACCCAAGTACCAATTGCTGTGGTAACGAGGAGGGTAAAAACTAAAAGAAAGCTAATCATGATTAGCTTAATACGACTCTCCTTTTTCTCAATCTTAGATAATTGATCAAAGTTTGGGATCATTTTTGGCATACATACTCGGACTAATATTAGAAATTTACGACGTTGTGAGAGCGCTGATAACTATCATGTGAATTACAATAGTTTAACGGCAGATTCCATATAAGGAAGTGGTTTTTGGCGAAAATTTACTTTGTTGGCTGGCCAAAAAAATCATGTGCTTCGGTGTGGCTAGAGTAAGGTTCTCAAGTTGCTTAGTAAATAATCGTGTCGCTTCGAGTTACTATTCGTGCCTATGATTCATTAATGTTTTTCCAACTAAAGGGATAATCGAGAAGGGGATGTTCAACTAGAATAGGGGTATAAGTTTTACAGTGTAAATGATCGAATTGAAATCGTTTACATCCCCTACATAATGCGGCGCGATGCTGCTGAATAATAATTAGGAAGGAATAGACAATGTCTTCTGCATTTTACCAACAGATTCAAACTCAAATCGAAGAAGTTAAAGAAGAAGGTCTTTACAAGTCTGAGCGCATTATTACTTCTGCACAAAAAGCAGCGGTTTCTATCTCGACTGGTGAAGAAGTACTAAACTTCTGTGCAAACAACTACTTAGGTCTTGCTAACCACCCAGCTCTTATCGAAGCAGCTAAAGATGGTATGGATCAGCACGGTTTTGGTATGGCTTCAGTACGTTTCATCTGTGGTACTCAAGATTCTCACAAAGAACTAGAGCAAAAGCTTTCTACGTTCCTAGGTAAAGAAGACACTATCCTTTACACATCTTGTTTTGATGCAAACGCTGGTTTGTTCGAAACAATTCTAGGTAAAGAAGACGCAATCATCTCTGACGCACTAAACCACGCATCTATCATCGATGGCGTTCGTCTGTGTAAAGCAATGCGTTTCCGTTACTCGAACAACAACATGGAAGAGCTAGAGCAGCAACTTATCGCTGCTAAAGAAGCTGGCGCTCGTCACACACTAATCGTAACTGACGGTGTGTTCTCAATGGACGGCGTAGTGGCTAACCTTCCTGCTATCTGTGACCTTGCAGACAAGTACGATGCACTAGTAATGGTTGATGACTCTCACGCAGTGGGCTTCATGGGCGAAAACGGAGCGGGTACTCACGAGTTCCACAACGTTGTAGACCGTATCGATATCATCACTGGTACTCTTGGTAAAGCAATGGGTGGCGCTTCAGGCGGTTACACTTCTGGTAAGAAAGAAGTGATCGACTGGCTACGTCAGCGTTCTCGTCCATACCTATTCTCTAACTCTGTTGCTCCTGCAATCGTATCTGCGTCTATCCGCGTTCTAGATCTTCTTGCGGAATCTGGCGACCTACGTACTCAACTATGGGAAAACTCTGCTCACTTCCGTACTCGCATGGAAGAAGCTGGCTTCACTATGGGCGGTGCAGACCACGCAATCATCCCAATCATGCTTGGTGATGCAAAAGTAGCGGCTGAGTTCGCTGAGCGCGCACTAGAGAAAGGCATCTACGTTGTAGGTTTCTCTTTCCCTGTAGTACCAAAAGGTCAAGCTCGTATCCGTACGCAAATGTCTGCTGCACACTCTCGTGAGCAACTAGACCGCGCAATCGATGCGTTCATTCAAGTTGGTAAAGACATGGGTATCATCTAATTTTAAAGGGATGCCACGAGCATCCTTTAATTAGATAGAGCAACACCCAGTAGAATATATAGATTTTTGATTCTCGCCTTACAGTTAGGCGAGATGAACTAGGTAACATTATGAAAATTAAAGCACTTTCTAAGCTAAAGCCTGAAGAAGGCATTTGGATGACCGAGGTTGAAAAACCTGAAATGGGTCATAATGATCTTCTTATTCGTATTAAGAAAACCGCAATTTGTGGTACTGACGTACATATCTACAACTGGGATGAGTGGTCACAAAACACAATCCCAGTACCTATGGTAGTAGGTCACGAATACGTGGGTGAAGTTGTTGGCATTGGCCAAGAAGTTCGTGGTTTTGAAATCGGCGACCGTGTATCTGGCGAAGGTCACATCACATGTGGTCACTGTCGTAACTGTCGTGGCGGCCGTACTCACCTTTGTCGTAACACAACAGGTGTTGGTGTTAACCGCACTGGTGCGTTCTCTGAGTTCCTTGTGATTCCTGCGTTCAACGCATTTAAGATCCCTGCAGAAATCTCTGACGATCTAGCTTCAATCTTTGACCCGTTTGGTAACGCAGTACACACAGCACTTTCTTTCGACCTAGTTGGCGAAGACGTGCTAATTACTGGTGCTGGCCCAATCGGTATCATGGCTGCAGCTGTTGCTAAGCACGTTGGTGCTCGTCACGTTGTAATCACTGATGTAAACGAGTACCGCCTAGATCTTGCTAAGAAAATGGGTGTGACTCGCGCAGTAAACGTGATGGAAGAGAAGCTTGAAGACGTAATGTCTGATCTTGGCATGACTGAAGGCTTCGATGTAGGCCTAGAAATGTCTGGTAACCCATCTGCGTTCAACAGCATGCTGACTAACATGAACCACGGCGGTAAGATCTCTCTACTAGGTATTCCACCATCAGATATGGCAGTAGACTGGAACCAAGTAATCTTTAAAGGCTTGGTTATCAAAGGTATCTACGGTCGTGAGATGTTCGAAACTTGGTACAAGATGGCTTCATTGATTCAATCTGGCCTAGATCTAACACCAATCATTACTCACCACTTCAAGGTTGATGACTTCCAAAAAGGCTTTGACGCTATGCGTAGCGGGCTTTCAGGAAAGGTTATCCTTGATTGGGAATAGTCTAAATTAGGCTCTCATTAGCAAAAGGCGACAGGTTAAATTGTCGCCTTTTTTACGTCTAAAACCGCTAAATAACGCTCGATTACAGTGGCTGTCGCCATTTTGTCGCCATTAATTTTCTAAAGGATTGAGGTGAACTGCCTGCATCAAATGCTCGGGAGCAAAGTGAGAATACGCCATTGTCTGCTCAATTTTTGTGTGACCTAGAATCCGCTGTAACACCAAAATATCCCCTTTATTCATCATAAAGTGCGAAGCAAATGTATGCCGTAGAACATGCGTTGCTTGCCCACTTGGAACATGATTAGGTAAAGCCCTTTTAATGTAGCGCCAGGCATCCTTATAAGTAGTGTCAAAAATCTTATGGTCGTTCACTGCGATATCTAAGATCTCATGATACAAAGCAGGTGAGATGGGCACACTTCGATTTCTCTTACCTTTTGTCTCGGTGTAAGTTAGCTTGAATTCAGCTACTTGTGAACGGGTAAGAGTGAGAGCTTCACTTATACGAGCACCGGTGGCTAAGCAAATCTTAGAGATTACAATGAGCTGTGGAATCGAGACTGTAATTACGCGGTTGAAATTCTTCAGGTTAAATAGGAACTCTTCAATTTGTGGCTTGGTTAGATATGCCAGGTTCTTCTCGCTAGTTTTGATTGTATCGATAGCTTCAATCGGGTTGGGGTATTTCCATTGATTGTACTTGATTAGTTTCTTGAACATTCCCTTTAGATAAATCAATTCCATGTTATGTGTTGTTGGTGAAATCTCAACAGATTTATTTTTGCCACGGTAAGGTATTCGTGTTGCACGATAGTCCAAGTAGTCTCGTTCTTTAAGGTGGTAGGCAATCGGGTTACCTAATCCTTCAATTGTTTTGGCTATCAGATCCCGAGCTTGCTGATCCGCACCAGTAGTTTTGGACACTGAGTTAAGTGAGTACAATCACTAATGAGGTGAACCATAACAAGCAAGAAGAAACGTATTATCCATTCTCCTGAATTTAAAGCCGAAACCCTGAAGTTGGCAGAGAAAGTGGGAGTCGCTACAGCTGCAAGACAGCTCTCGTTACATGAATCTCAGATCTATGGTTGGCGAAAAGCCACAAAGAAGAATTCTAATATTAGCCAACGAGAACAAGAATTGGCCGTTGAAGTCGCTAAGCTAAAAAGGCAGTTGGCAGAGCAAGCAGAAGAGCTAGACATCGTAAAAAAGGCCGCCACCTACTTCGCGAAAAATCTAAAGTAAATTGCTATGAATTTATGCTCGAACACCTGCTGAGTTTCAGTATTTCCCGTATGGCTAAGGTGTTCAGAGTTTCTTGAAGTGGGTTTTATTATTGGGTTGAGAACCGCCACAAGGCGATTCAACGTGAGACAGAGCGCCAAAAGCTTGATACCAAGGTAAAAGAAGCCTTTGACGTTAGCAAAGAATGAGATGGCTCAGACGTATTCAGAAAGAACTGGCAGAGAGCGGTGATAACCATAATGTTAAGACCATTGCCGCCAGTATGAAACGTCAGGATTTAGTAGCGAAAGCAGCACGCAAGTTTAAGTGTACAACGGACAGTAAGCATAAAATGCCCGCTGCTCCGAACTTGCTCGCTCAAGATTTTAACGCAACGGCTCCGAATCAAAAATGGGCAGGAGACATTACTTATGTTGCCACAAGCGAAGGCTGGCTGTACTTAGCTGTCATTATTGACCTATATTCAAGGCAAGTAATTGGTTGGTCTATGGATACGAGAATGACGGCCTCACTGGTCTGTGATGCCTTATCGATGGCTTTATTCCGTCGAGGATTCCCTGAGCAGGTTATAACTCATAGCGATCGAGGTAGTCAGTACTGCTCGAAAGACTATTTCAATTGCCATTACGCTGAAAGTTGTTACCCATTCACCGCTACACTTGATTATTTTCAATACGTTAAGTGCAAATACTACTAATCTGTCCAAGGTTTAGAGGACCTTGAACATATTAGGTATACACAAGCTTAAATTAAACGTTGGA
>NZ_JBFRJZ010000054.1:0-53122 GCF_041469125.1 Vibrio sp. 10N.286.51.E5
CAAAGTATGCTCCCGCCCTGCAGTCCAAGGTGAACTGAGGCATTGTATGGGCACTTTGTGGTGTGAATGAAATTATTACAAAAAATGGTTTAATTTTCAGTTGGTTAAATTACTCCAGTTACGTTTCGGAGCACTAACTTGTTAGCTAAAGATCTTAAAACAATGTGATCACTAAGCGACCAAGTCTTATTCTAACTACACAGCCATTATCGTCTTACCTATGACCTGAAGCTTCGTCCATTGCTCTGACCTATTTCAAACGTTTCATACTCTTGGTTGCCTGAAAACACTAAGTAAACTCCTTTCTCAATACCCAATTCAAATTCTTCACATAAACCAGATCATTAATGCATATTAGGTGTGCATCGTTTAAATCGGAGTGTTTTCGTGACTGAAAGGTCAGTGAAGCTGCTGCGTGAAAGGGATCATATTTATTTAAGGGCGGCCGAGTTCCCCCCGAACTCGACCCGTTCCAGACGCGCAAGCAAAGGCGTTTGGTTTCTGGATTAGTCATAAGTTAACCAATTTCAGTTTGTTGTGTAAATAATCAATAGCTTGGCAACTGATAGGTAGGTCGTATTTCGCTATGCAAAATCATAGAAATGAATGATGGTGAGCGTGATACCTGAACTCATGCAAGGAGGCTGGCGTATTGAAGTAAAAGGGCTGACACAATATGAAACATCACATATCAGTTAATAATATCGTTAAATTTGAATTTTCAGGGGTTTATAACTACCTAGTGGAGTGTGCTAGTTTTAAGAGTTGGTCATCTTTTATTCTGGTGTTATACACTGCTTTTGAATTTCAAGTTAGATTTAGTGTCTGAATTATTAAATCTGACGGGATAAATGATTGTTTAATGTTGATTTGGCAAGATCTTCAAGTATCCTTTGTGTAAATAAAACGTTAAATATCGAAAGTTAATTAACAATCATTAAGGAGTCGATGATGTTACATGCTCACGAAAATACCCTACATATTACCCACCTCAGTAACCACGCAGTTGAGGAGTTGTCACCGTCATTCTCTAAGCTTCCAAGCACAGAGCATGCGGATGGTCAGTTTCGATTGAGAAGGTACTCGGTGGTTCAATTCAGTAATGGACAAGTCGTAGAGCTAGACAAACATAACTTTGTTCAGTCTGAAGACATTAATCACTTTCAAGGTGACGTTGTTCGCCAATTCGAACCAATTGAAGCACCCATTCTAAGCAGCCAAGGCATGCAAGAGATGTGTGAACTGTTTATTGAAACCAACGGGCTTGAAGACGGACAAGAAATCGAAATCCACCAAATTCGTATCGCTGCCATTTATGAAGAGACGCAGGTTGCGCCAGAAGGCGTGCACCAAGATGGCTTCGACCACATCGCGTTAATTGGTGTGAACCGTCATAACATTGTGGGTGGCGAAATCATGCTGTACCAAGATTCCCATGAAGCGCCATTCTTTAGAAAAGTGCTTGAAGACGGTGAAGTCGCAATGTTGGCCGATAGCAAGCTTTGGCACAACGCACAGCCGATTCGTACCATAGACCACGATGAGATGGGCTACATGGATGTGTTTGTTCTAACGGCTAAGGATGCGCGTAATGTCCTTCACTCTTAATCATGTGCGCCAGCAGTTTAGCGCGCTAGGCCAATACCATAACGGTAAGCCGGTGACCTTTTTTGATGGGCCGGGTGGCTCTCAGGTTCCTGAAAATGTTTTAGCATCCATGACGGAATACCTAGGGCACTTTAATTCAAACCTAGGCGGTCATTACTTTTCTAGCCAAAAGACTACAAGCTTAATGCAGCAAGCAAGAGAAGCGGCGCAAGCACTGCTTAATGCGGAGTCTTCTGGTAACGTTGTGTTCGGTGCGAACATGACATCTCTGACCTTCCAACTTAGCCGAGCGATCAGCCGCGATTGGAAAGAGGGCGATGAAGTTATCGTCACGGCGTTAGACCATTACTCAAATGTATCGAGCTGGCAGCAAGCGGCAGACGACAAAGGCGCGATAGTTCGCCAGGTTCGTGTCGACGAGTCAGATTGCAGTTTGGATATGGCGCATTTTGAGTCACTGTTGAACGAGAAAACCAAGCTTGTCGCGGTGACGTTTGCTTCGAACACGACTGGCTCTATTGTCGACATGGCAAAAGTTATTGAGCTTGCACATCAGCATGGTGCGCAGGTTTATGTCGATGCCGTTCATTACGCGCCACATCACTTGATCGATGTTCAGCAGCTGAATTGTGATTTCTTAGCGTGTTCAGCGTATAAATTCTTCGGCCCGCATGTGGGCATTGCTTATGTTGCACCTCAATGGCTACACACGTTAAAGCCTTACAAGGTTGAGCCTGCAACCAATATTGGCCCAGGCCGTTTTGAAACAGGTACGCAAAGCTTTGAAGGCCTTGCAGGTGTGATTGCGGCGGTAGATTACTTGGCGCAATTCGGTGAGCCAACCGACTCATTGCGTTCTCGTTTAGAGCAAAGCTACGCGCTTTATAATAAGCATGAAAGCCAGCTCAGTGAGTACTTCCTTAAACGCTTGTCTGATCTTGAAGGGGCAAAGCTTTACGGGAAAACAGAGTTTGATTCGAACCTAAGAACGCCAACCTTTGCGGTTACCTTTGAAAACCATTCTCCAGAGTTCATCGCCAAGAAGCTGGGTGAACATAATATCTGTGTGTGGAACGGACATTTCTACGCATTAGGTTTGGTGAAACAGTTGGGTATTGAAGAGCAGGGCGTGGTGCGTATTGGTTGTATGCATTACAACTCGATTGAAGAGATCGACTTGCTGTTCAATGTGCTTGAAGGGATCTTGCGAAGTAATTAGCGAGAAGCCATTAGCAAGAAGTAATTAATAAGAAGTCACTTGCCTTTGCTGTTTGTGCCTTTAGATCGAAAAAAGAGCATGCTTCTCTCAAGAGTATTGAGTAGGAAGCATGCTCTTTTTATTTGATTGAGCTTATTTGAACAACGCCAGTTATTCGAATAAGCCCTTGATTTAACTAAGACAGGTGCTTAACCAGAGTTGCACCTACAGCGTGCGCGCTGGTTGGGTTTTGGCCAGTAATCACTCGCTCATCAACAATCACAAGCTCTTGCCAAGGTTGAACCTTGTTGAAACGCGCTGCGCTGCGAGCAAGAGACTCTTCCAGTAGGAACGGAATGTCGTTGATGGTGCCAAAGTCGATCTCTTCTTCACGTGTAAAGCCAGTCACCGATTTAGAGCTTAGTAGCTTCTCGCCGTTGCTTAAAACAATCGGAAGCAGCGCCGCAGGGCCGTGACATACTGACGCAATCACACCACCATCTTCGTAATGCTTAGCCGCAATCGCTGCGAATTGCTCGTCGGTTGCTAAGTCAGAAAGCAAACCGAAACCACCTGGGTAGAAGATAGCATCGTAGCTTTCTGCATTAATTTGGCTTACTGGAATCGTATTGTTGATACGGTTCTGGAAGTCATCATCAGCCAAGATATCAGCGCTAACCACATCTCCTTCAATATCCGTTCCGTAGAGTGGGGCTTTGCCACCATTGATAGAAGCGATGTCGTATTCGAATCCAGCAGCCATGATCTCTTTCAGAGCGTGGGTTAGTTCTGGAGCGTAAGTACCGTTCGCTTGGTCTGTATCGCCAAGTGTTGCGTGGTTAGTTACTGGAATTAGTATTTTTTTCATGATTCATCCCTTTGAGCTGCTGTTTTTTTATTTAGAAACGATGCCTGTAATTAGATGCTGACGCTTTTCGTTAAGCGCTAGGTATCGTGTTGTTACTTAGCTATCGCCGTCTTGTTGTATCTAATACTAGTTCCAAACCAATTAGGTGATAATATACTAAACAGGCAAAACATTGTTGCTATATAGCAAAGATAAGATACGGGTAGATTAAGTATGGACAGCTTTGAAGGTATTAATGAGTTTGTTGCGGTAGCCGAGTGTCACGGCTTTTCTGCAGCAGCAAAACAGTTGGGTTGCAGTACTAGTCATGTCAGTCGCCAAGTTTCAAGGTTGGAAGAGAGAGTTGGCGTGGCGTTGCTTGCGCGTTCAACACGGATGGTGAGCCTGACCGAATCGGGTCATACCTATTATCAGCAGTGCAAAGACTTGGTCATTGGGCTTCAGCAAGCGAACGAGCAAGTGACTTCTCAGCAGACTCAGCTTAGCGGTACTTTGCGTGTGAGTGCGGCAGGCGCGTTTGCAGAAAATCATGTCGCGGCGGCGCTGATGGAGTTTGCCAAAGATCATCCTGAGCTCACTATAGAAATGAATTTCAATACCAAGATGGTTAACTTCATCGAAGATGGCATCGACTTCGCCATTCGTTATGGTCGATTAGACGATTCAGGGCTGGTGGCAAGAAAGCTCGTCGATCGCCCGATGGCGGCGGCAGCCAGTAAAGACTATATAGAGCAATTTGGTACGCCCACTCATCCTGAGCAGTTAAAAATGCACAGCTGTATTATCGCCAACAGTGATCAGTGGCTGTTTGAGAAAGAGGGAAAACCGTTAAATGCGGTACGAGTACATGGACGCTGGCGCAGTAACAATTCGAGCGCAGTACTGAAAGCATGTGAAGAGGGGCTTGGTGTTGTCTACCTTCCCAAAAGCAGTTTCAATGGCAGTCTTAGCAATGGAAAACTCGTCCCTGTGTTAGAAGAGTATTGGGGAGCGGGCACAAGCAGTTGGATTGTTTATCAGAACCGTCGTTTTCTTCCACAGAGAGCACGGTTAGCTATCGACTTCTTAGTCTCATATTTCTCTGATTGGAATGAATAGTTCGTAGGTTTAAAGAATAGTGCGCAGGTTTAAAAGAATAGCGAACAGGATTTGAAGTGGTTGGGAGCGGATTCTTTCATCAGTTCAAGGCCAAAAGTAGAAAAAGATAATGGTTACATTGGTATAGGTTATCTATTTCTGTTTTTTTGACGCGAATAATGGGATTGAGATGCTTGTCTACTTTTACTAACTCGTGTTAGCAATTGAGTTGTAGAGAAGGCCGCAACAGTACGATATACTAGATGGCATATTAATGTCCCTAGCGCGTGATAGATTGTGTGGAAGCGTTGGCAGGATGTGTTGTTATGCTCCAGTTTATGAAGTGTAGCTAGAGTGCGGAGTTGGCAATGTCTTCAATAAATTTCGAATCCACGTACGGTGTAATAACTATTCAAGATATGAATGTAGTGAGTGTTGACGCTAACTATGCTCGCATCTATGGATACCAATCGCCCGAAGAACTACTTTCTAATATCGATAGCTTTCTAGATCTAATCTCAGAAGATTATCATGTTCTCGCCTATCAAAATTACCTTGAAACGGTCAGTGGTCAACGCGACCCTCAGGTTCACACCTATACCAATGTTGATCGCAATGGCAGAGAGTTCACCGTGTTTTCTATCGACCATGTGACGGAGTGGCAGGGAAGACCTGCACTGCAAGTCACAGTGATCGATCTTTCCCCTGCGATTCAGTTGCAAAATGCGGTGCGTGAGCAAGATAAGATGTATCACGACATGATCATGCAATCTGGGCAGGGCATCTTGGTTCACCGAGATTTCAAGCCGCTGATGGTTAATCAATCTTGGGTCAACATGCAAGGCGCTGCTTCCATCGAGCAAGTATTAGAGCTGGACTCTATCCTTGAACTGGTACCAAAACAGAATGCCGATGGCATCAGCAAGCACTATCACGCGATCGTATCAGGGGAGTTGTCAGGTACTAGTACCGTGGTTGAAAACATTGGCTTTGACGGCGTTCATCGGTTCTTCAATATTTACGACAATGCGATTACTTGGAAAGGTCAGCCAGCCGTTCAGGTTGTGCTCGAAGATGTGACTCAAAAGGTGATGCTGGAAAAGCAGTTGGTACACCAAGCGAACTTCGATGAAATGACCGACTTACTTAACCGCAGAGCGATTTACGAGTGGCTGAGAGAGCACCTTGTCTCTGAGACTCACTTAGTGTGTATGCTGCTTGATATCGATGACTTCAAATCGATCAATGATACCTACGGGCACATGGTGGGTGACGAGGTAATTTGCGCATTGGCTGATATTACTAAGCGTAATGTTGAGGCTGTGGGCGGTGTCGCAGGTCGATGGGGCGGTGAAGAGTTCATTGTATTTATCCCTAATGCGTCGCCTCAGATTTCGCGTCAAGTGTCTGATCAGATCCGAGAGCAGTTTAATCAAACCGAATTTAAGATTGATGAGCACGTTCGCTTTAATGTGAGTGTGAGTATCGGCGTGAGTGATAGCCAAGCCTGTGAAGACGGTGTCACGATTGATGCACTCGTGAATTTAACCGATCAATCTCTCTATCGCGCGAAAGCCAACGGCAAGAATTGTGTAGACGGAGATGTGGTTGCGCTCTAACGCCTAAAATCGTCATCGAAAGCGAATAGGATCGACAACGAAAAATGCCCTCAAGTCATCACTTGAGGGCATTTTATTTTTTGGCTATTCACTAAGCGCTTCTAACTATAAGAAACGTTTAAGTTCTACAAGTTATGCAGACACTTCCACTTCGTAAGAGCCAAATTTACGGATGTTAATCACGCCCGTATCTAAGATTAGGTATTGGCCTTTAATACCTTGCAGCACACCAGATACTTCAGGGTTCTTGTCAAAGTTGTGCGACACAATCTTCACTGGGTGCTGTTCAACTGGGTAGCTCAATGAAGTGATGTTTTCGCTCAGAATCTCGATAGCATCATCACCAAACTTCGCTCTGATCTCTTGGATTTTATCCTCAACCAATGGCAAGAGTTCTTTGGCTTTTTCTACCAATTCCATATCGTCGCCGTCGCCTTTAAGCAGCGTGCGCCAGTTGGTTTTGTCAGCAATGTGCTTTGCTAACTCAACTTCGATCAGGCCAGAAATCTGACGTGTTTTTACCTTCAAGATAGGCAAACCTTGAGTCGCGCCTTGGTCAATCCAACGGGTAGGGATTTGAGTGTGACGAGTGATACCTACTTTTAGGCTTGATGTGTTCGATAGGTAAACGAAGTGATCAACCATGCAGTTCTCTTCACCCCATTGAGGCTCGCGACACGTGCCTTCATCGTAGTGACAAGTCTCTGGCTTCATGATGCACATGTCGCAGCTTGCTAGCTTTTTCATGCACACAAAACAGTGGCCTTGAGAGTAGCTCTTCTTAGTTTTCTTACCACATGAGCAGCAAAAAATATTGCCGGTGTGAGTGAGGTTGATGGTTTTACCAATCAGAGGGTTTAGCTCTACAAACTCTTCGCCTACAGGCAAACGGTAGGTAACCGCGCCATCAAGGGAAGCACTCATCTTTTTGAGTGTTCCTTTTGCTAATAAAGACATGACATTACTCGTTCTATTTTGATTATTATTTCGTCGACTCGATTGCGCTGTGAGCAGGCAGTACGGTTAACGATGATTATGCGATGAGTATAACAAATAGAGCCTGTTTTTATACGCAATATTACTTGATTCTCGCCGTGAATAATCAACAGAAAATACATGCATTAAAATATAGTATGACATTTTGTTCGGGCGTGATATAACGTTTTTTAGTGATTTATTGGTATTAAGATCACTAATTTATCTAACTTGTTTTTTATCGTGAAATCCCAACTATAGGGATATTAAGCAGGAAGCTTAGACGTGAAGTGGATCCATAAGATTGTTATCTTTCTTGTTATCGCAACGCTTGCCATTGTGCAGTATTACCGTGTGAGCGGAAATCGTGTGATAACGGCAATTACCCCTGATAAATATGAATTTATCGCGACCAGTGATCAAGTTGATAGGGGAGTCAGTACGTCCCAGTTATCCTATGAAAATGGACAGTACACTCTCGATTGTGAACTTAAAGAATCTGAGTATCCTTGGCCTTACTGCGGCTTATCGATTCGTATCGATCCAGATATAACCACAGGTCTTGACCTTTCCCAGTATCACACTTTTAGAGTGAACATCGATTACCATGCTGAGGCTGACTCAAGCGGCCGTTTGAGAACCTACCTACGTAACTATAACCCTGCTTATTCAGTTCCGGATAACGAGTACACACATAAGTACAACGGGATGGAGTTTTCTCCGGGCGTTGATGGTGGTGTGATTGAGATTCCGATCAAAAACCTGCAAGTAATGACATGGTGGTTAGCTGATAACGACATTGCGCTAGAGCACTCAGCACCCGAGTATTCGAATGTGAATATGGTTGAGTTTGCTACCGCATCTGGTGCGAAGCTTGGCCATCATAGAATCGTTATCCGTAGCATCGAGTTTGAAGGCTCTTACATCACAGGCGAGAGCTTGTTCTTAATCTTACTGTTTGTTTGGGTGGGGACGGGCACCGTGTTCTTGATTTCAGAATTGCACCGTTCTAGGAAACGCATGGTGATTGTTGAAAAGAGACACAACCATCTAAAGAACGTCAACCGAGCATTGAGAGAGCAAAACTTTGAGTTCTCTGAAAAGGCCCATCGCGATGAATTAACCGGAATACTAAACCGCCACGCGATTCGTGATTGGTTGAAAATGCAGTCACAACATGTGAAGCAAGGGCATGGCAAGCTGGGTATGTTGTATCTCGATATCGACTACTTCAAGAGCGTGAATGACAAGTACGGACACCAAATGGGTGACCACATCTTACGTGAGTTCAGCATGGTGGTGGGCAGTTCGATCAGCGCTACTGACAAGTTGGTGAGGTGGGGTGGTGAAGAGTTCATTGTTTTTTGCCCACAGACTGATCTTGGCGAAGCACAAAGAAAGGCCGAGAAAATCCGACTTTTAGTCAGCCAGCACCTTTGGGTTCATGGCGATCCACTGACATGCAGTATTGGTGTAGCCGAGATGAAGCAAGAGCGAGTGACAGAGACCATTGCTCGCGCGGACGAAGCTTTATATCAAGCAAAGCATTCAGGTCGAAACCAGGTGATCTTGAGTCACTAATCTGAAAATTGTTTTGATGAGTTTATAAGCCACACGTGCATATGTGACGTGTGGCGTTTTTATGGTTCTTCTCCCAAAAGCCAAAACAAAAAAGGTGGCGCGGGGCCACCAAAAGGGAAAGCGTTTCTTGTTTTTATATGCCCGTTCAGTGCTTGCTTACGCTGAACGGGCATTTTTGTCTTGGTTAAACCGGGGGAAGTTCAACCAGTTTAGGGGAGCATTCCTGTAAGCATGCGCTTATAGAACGTTAGTGTTTACCAGAAGATCCAAGCGAACAGAGTCAGAACTAGGATACAAACTAGGTTCAACACCATACCGATTCGCATCATCTCTTTCTGCTTGATGTGACCCGAGCCAAACACGATTGCGTTTGGTGGTGTTGCAACAGGAAGCATGAAGGCACAAGACGCAGCAACAGCGATCAGAGCAGACAAGATAACTGGCGACATACCAAGTGCTTCAGCGATGGTTGCGAATACTGGCACCAGAAGTGCTGCACTCGCTGTGTTACTCGCAAATTCCGTTAGGAATACCACGAACGCTACCACGGCTAGAATCGTAAGCAGTACGCCAGCTGTTTCTAAAAATCCGCTTAGTGAGTGTGCTAGGAATACGCTGGTTCCTGTCGCTTTCAGAATGTTACTTAAACAGATACCGCCACCGAACAGGATAAGAACACCCCAGTCCGTTGTCTTCTCGACGTCTTTCCATTCCACCGCTCTAGAAGCGCCAAGCAGTACAATTGCGCCAATCGCTACCAAGCTATCAAATTTAGAGAATCCGCCAATCATTGCGTTGATTGGTTTACCGAATATCCAAAGCGTTACGGTTAGAAGGAAGATAGACAGTGTGATTTTCTTGCTGTTTGTCCATTCAACTGGGGCATGGTCTAGCTCGAATTTGTGGTCAAGCTTTGGCTTAGTCATCACGTAAAGAATAATCATCGCGATTGGCAGTAAGATCATTGAGATTGGAAGACCTAGCGCCATCCACTCAGTAAAGCTCAAGCCAACTTCTGCAGCGGCGATTGCGTTCGGTGGGCTACCCACTAAGGTTGCGATACCACCAATCGATGCACAGTAAGCGATACCCAGCAGTACGAACACGTACGTGTTGCGGTCTTCACTTTGGTCAACTTTGTTCATGATGCCAAGAACAAGGGGAAGCATCATTGCAGTCGTTGCTGTGTTCGAAATCCACATCGACAAGCCTGCACTCACACCGAATAGCATGAACACCGCCACCGACATTCTGCCTTTTGCAATCAGCAGAACTTTGTCGGCAATCGCCTTATCGAGCTCTTGCTTGTTGAGCGCAGCAGCAAGGGCAAAACCACCCATGAATAGGAAGATGATTGGGTTCGAGAAGTTCGCTAATGCAGCGGGCGTATTGAACACACCAAACAAGACAGCCAAGAGTGGAACGAGCAGAGCGGTGATGCTGACATGAATAGCTTCGGTTAACCATAGAACCGCAACGAACACGAGAATACTCAAACCAGTATTGACTTGTGATTCGAAAGGAAGGGTGTTGAGCAAGAGTGCGAATAGCGTGAAATTACCAATTAATATCATGCTGTTGCGGGTGAACAACCAGTGTTTCAGTGTAGTAACAAGTGCCGTCATAAGACGCTCCTTTTGTTATCCTCGTTTTATTGGTGCACGACTTCATTGAGTCATGCTTATTATTGTCGAGGTATATAGCTTGATGTAGGGTCAGACTTTGTTGGAAGAATGTTACTCAAGTTAATAAAGGAGTGTTGGTGTGTTTTTGCTTAACAATGGGGAAGTGTGAGGCAACAAATTCAAAATGTGTAGTTTTCTACACATCGGTCTCTGCTGGGTCTGCAATCGGGCTTTTTGTAGGGTCTACAACAGGGGTTACAGTGGGGTCGGTGATAGGGTTTGGGATCGGAAATGATTCCGGTTTTGGACTCGGTTGAATCGGCTCTTTAGGTCCAAGGAACTTTGGCGTTGTCCCCATAATATACAGATCAAGGAATGCTTTGGTGCGCGCAAACACTTCACGCAAACGTATTGAGCTTCCCGAGTGATGGGTTGGTCCTGAAACCGCTAAACACTGCGCGTGAATATCGTAAGAATTGGCGATGAATAACGCTCTTTCACAGTGGAATTTTTGAGTGATGATCAGAAAGTTATCGGTATCGAATATCTTTTTGGCGCGAACAATCGAGTCTAAGGTTCTAAAGCCTGCGTAATCGAGGTTAATGCGTTCATCGGGTACACCCGCTTTCAGCAAGTCGCGTTTCATCGTCCACGGCTCATTGTAAGAGCGATGAGCGTTATCACCACTTAACAGAAACTGGTCGACTTTTTCACGGTCGAACAGCTCAATCGCGGCTTCGATTCGGTGCTTATAATAGTCGTTGAGTGTTCGACCCAAATATTTGCTCGTGCCAAGCACAACGGCGACCTCAAGCTCGGGCACTTCATCTATATCGTTGATGATGCGATCTTCCGCTTGCCATGAAACCCAATAATCGATCGCAATAACCGCAGCGCTGCCTACTAAGAACACGAGGAAAGCGCCAAACAGAAAACCTTGCAGTTTTTTGTAAGCTTTTTTTATGTAGCTACGGATAATGTGAGAATCAAATTTCACTCTCGGTATGGTCCTTTCACTGAGCATTAATTTTTGAGTGCTCGATAATACCAAATAAAAATGAGAAAAATCAGTTAAAAAGACAAGACAGTTTAAAGAAAAAAGCCCCTGCAATTGCAGAGGCTCATATAAGAGTCGTTAACGCTCTTTATTCCAAGCGCAGTACGCTTTATTAGAATGCCGTGCGCTTGTAGCGACGGTAAACTGGCTGCCAGAAGTGCTGGTCAATCGCTTGTTGCAGTGCTTCTTCAGTGATCTCTAGAGCAACGCCCTGTTCAATCGCCTTTTTACCTACCGCAAGAGCAATTTTCTTAGATACCGTGTGGATCTCTTCCAATGGTGGAAGTAGAGCACCTGTGCCATTGATTGCTAGTGGAGAACACGTAGCAAGTGCACGGCTTGATTCCATTAGCATTTCGTCAGTGATGCGTGAAGCATTCACAGCCAATACACCAAGGCCAATACCTGGGAAGATGTAGCTGTTGTTACACTGAGCGATTGGGTAAGTTGTGCCGTTGTGAACGACTGGCTCAAATGGGCTACCTGTCGCAACAAGTGCTTGGCCATCAGTCCAACGAATAATGTCGTTTGGCGTCGCTTCAACACGGCTTGTTGGGTTCGACAGTGGGAACACGATAGGGCGTTCACTGTGTAGGTTCATCTCTTTGATGACTTCTTTGCTGAATAGACCTGGAGCACCAGACACACCAACCAATACGGTTGGTTTCGCGTGGCGAACTACGTCTAGTAGAGAGAAACCAGTGCCATCGCTTTCCCAGTCTTTGGTGTTTTCGTTGGTTTGAACCAGACGCTGTTGGAAATCAAGCAGGTTTTGCATGCCTTCTTGTAGCAGACCCCAACGGTCAACCATGTAAACTTGAGAGCGAGCTTGTGCATCGCTGATACCTTCAGACACCATTTGGGCAATGATAGCTTCAGCAATACCACAACCTGCAGAACCCGCACCTAAGAAGGTGATACGCTGATCTGACAGTTTGCTGTTTGCTGCTTTACATGCTGCAAGTAGAGAACCAACCGTTACGGCAGCTGTGCCTTGGATGTCATCGTTGAAACAACAGAGGCGATCTTTGTAACGCTCAAGCAGTGGCATTGCGTTCTTTTGTGCGAAATCTTCGAACTGAACTAGTGCATCAGGCCAACGGCGTTGAACCGCTTGGATGAACTCTTCAACAAATGCATCGTAGTCAGCACCTGTGATACGAGGGTGACGCCAGCCCATGTACATTGGGTCTGCAAGACGTTGAGGGTTGTTTGTACCCACATCGAGCACGATAGGTAGCATGTAAGCTGGGCTGATACCGCCACAAGCTGTGTACAGTGCTAGCTTACCAATTGGAATACCCATGCCACCGATACCTTGGTCTCCCAAACCAAGAATACGCTCACCATCCGTAACCACGATAACTTTAACGTTGTGGTTTGTCGCATTGTTCAGTAGGTCATCGATACGATCGCGGTTCGGGTATGAGATAAACAGACCACGGCCACGACGGTAAATATTTGAGAAGTTCTCACATGCTGCGCCAACCGTTGGCGTGTAAATGATAGGCATCATTTCAGAAATGTGGTTTTGAACTAAACGATAAAAAAGTGTTTCATTAGTGTCTTGGATGTTACGAAGGTAGATATGCTTATCCATATCACTTTCGAAGTTACAATATTGCTTGTATGCACGTCCTACTTGCTCTTGGATTGTTTCGGTCGTTTCCGGTAACAAGCCTTCAAGGTTGAAAGAACTGCGCTCTTCAGCAGAGAATGCGCTGCCTTTGTTTAGAAGAGGTGTACTTAGTAGAGCAGGACCAGCATAAGGGATATATAGAGGGCGTTTATCGTTGTTCATTGGATGCCTAATATGGGAGAAAGGGTAACTAAAAAATGATAACGGTTTAGTTATTCAATTGTAAATAGTTTCTCCGCGATCTGAGCAAACAAAATGATATTCTTACCTCTGTCCCACACTTATCGAATTTCAACACGATAATTCGTTATACTTTGCTCACACTTTTTCGCTACTCGCCATTTTATGTCATTACTTCCCATCGATGCTTATCAAAACGTATTCCACGAACAAATCGCTAATTCTCACCTTGTCGTAGAGGCGGAAACCGGATCAGGTAAATCAACGCGCCTGCCACTTTGGGCCTCTCAACATGGACGAGTGTTAGTGGTGGAGCCAAGACGCATCGCGTGTACATCACTGGCTAAATATCTCGCGCAGCGATCAGGCGAGAAGTTGAGTAGCAAAGTGGGCTATGCGATTAAGCTTGAGTCGGAATACAACGAGCAAACTAACGTTGTTTTTGTGACGCCCGGTATCGCGCTGCGTTGGTTATCAGAAGATGGATTAGCTAGTTTTGATGTGATCGTGGTGGATGAGTTTCACGAGAGGCGCTGGGACATTGATCTGCTGGTGGCGATTCTGAAACAAAAAGCGAGCCATCGTTTGGTGATCACTTCAGCAACCATTGAGGGTGAACGCCTTGCTCATTATTTGGATGCGAATCGCATAAGCTGTGAAGGGCGAACCTATCAAGTTGAGATTGAGCACAGAGCGAATGAATCCAGAACACTGCCTGATATCCGACATCTAGAGCAGCGTATCGTGGAAGAAGTTAATCATCAGTTGATCGCTTCTTCTGGCGATATGTTGGTTTTTCTACCGGGTAAAAAAGAGATCGTGCAATGCGAACAAGCCTTAGCGAAAAATCCAGATATCCAAGTTGTTAAATTGCATGCGTCGGTCAGTGATACAGAGCGAGATTCAGCGTTATCGGGTCGGAATATCCATACTGAAGGTAATGGTTTGAGAAAGGTCATCCTTGCGACTAACGTTGCAGAAACCTCATTAACCATTCCTGACATTGGCGTGGTGATAGATTCAGGATTAGAGAGACGCACCGTTCAGCGTAATGGCAGAACCACACTGATGCTTAAATCCATATCACGAGCGAGTGCCAAACAACGAGCTGGCCGCGCGGGTAGGGTAATGGACGGCGTTTGTGTGCGTCTATATGGAGAGCATGCGGCGTTAGAGTTAGTCACACCGCCTGAATTGCAGCGTGAAGAGCTGACCGAACCTATGTTGGCCGCAGCATGTTGTGGATCTCCGCTTGAGAGCTTGTCCTTCCTTGACCCTATTCCAGAGAAATCACTCAACAGTGCAACTCAAACCTTGCTGACGATGGAAGCGATTAACGCCGACCATCAAGTTACCGAGCATGGTAAAAAGCTGTATCCGTTGCCGATTGATGCTTTGTATGCCGATATCGTTACTCGAATCAAAACCAAAGCATTAAAAGAGGCGATGGTTGATCTCACTGCGGCGCTGTCCGTTCCTGCTCGCTTGTATCAGTTACCAAACAATGCAGAACATCTTGAAGCGCTCGCGCAACAAGAGAAGGAAGGGTGTGATTTAAGCCTGTTGATTCAGATTGTGCGCGGTCGAGAATATCCGCATTTAGACATCGACCAACAGGCTCTGAATGAAGCTCAAGGATTGGCGAAGCAAATGCGGGAGGTATTTGAACTTCCTCAGCTAGAAGTCGCGTCACGTTTCCAACGCATTGAATTGCTCAAGACCATTGTGAATCTGCATCCTGAACTGGTGTTTGTGCGCCGACTGAAAAGGAAAGAAGCCTTTGCCAATGGTGTTTTAGAAGTGGTGCTCGGTCGTCAGAACCGTTTCCCTGATAATGCACAAGCGATGTTGGTGTTGGATACTCACAGCTTGCCGGGAAGAGGCGTTAAGCAAACACTGACCTTAGCGACGGTCACGACACCCATTCCTCTTGAGCTTCTCATTGATGCTGAACTAGGAGAGTGGGAGCAAGGCGAAACCGTTGTGAATGATGATGGTGTTTTTACCGAGATGGCATTGGTGTACGCAGGCCGCACGATTACAACCAAACTCGTCGCCGCTGAAGGGCAACTATCGTTAAAACCTATCGTCGACCTTGTGTTAAATGGAGAGCAGCTTCCCGGTTTTGCAAAGGCTCGCACTCAAGAAATCAAACACTGGCAGTTGTATGTGAAACTTGGTCTCGATGAACAAACTAAATACACACCAGAAATTGAGAACATTAACTTTGAGCTATGGTTTATAGAGCAGCTTGAAGTACTAGGTGTTACTGATGTCAGCGAATTGGAAATGTTCGATCATGCAGACATACCGTTCGATGGCATTCCAACTTGGCTCTACTCAGAATTTTCGGAAAAATACCCGTTTGCATTGAGCCTTGCCGACTTGCAACTCGATGTTGAATACTTGCCCGCAAGAAAGCTGATTTACGTCCATTATCAGTCGGGTAGCCGAAAGTTATCGCCAAAACGTTGGGAGCTACCGACATGGTCTGGTTGGCGTATTCAGTTCAAAAAAGCGAGTCGAATAATTGATATCAAATAGATGGATAAGTTTTATCTCTAAAATATTAATCAAATAGATGCATATATGATTTTTCAGTGCTTATTTTGTTACAAGTTTGATTTTTATATGCCTTTTTAACCAATCAAAAGGTCATAAAAGACTATTCTTCTATATCCTATTGCTATAAAGAAAGAGTTGATAGATATTGAGTATATTGTGTTGCCAAAGTGTCGGGGGACATCATGGATAAACAGGAAGAGACGCGTGTAGAGTTCGATTACACAACATTTCTTGGCGCCTCATGCAGTAAAAAATGGACTTTTCTGGAAGCACTCACCACAATTGCGCCAGTGTTCAGTACCGTCTGGCGAGATAGCATTAAAGAGTTGGGCACCCCAGAGGATCGTTTATGGCAGATGGCATTGAAATCAATGTCGACGCGTAAAAGTGATGAGTCGAACATTGTTACCTTACTCAAGCTCGCTAAGCTGGAAGGGATCAATGAGCTCAAAGTGGTGATGCCATATTCACTTGAAGAAGAGCAGATCGAGTATATTGAATCGCGCAGTCATTTAGTGATTGCGGGTAATTCTGGAGAAGAGTTCACGATTAAGCTGTAACTTCAGCTCGCCTATAATCTCTCTCGAGGAATAGTAAAAACGTACACGTAAAAAGGGCCTCAAATATTGAGGCCCTTTTAGTATCTAAAACTTGAGTCTACGAGCTTATTAGCTTTCGAGCTTTTTATTTTGAGATTAAGCGATTAAGCAATTAGCAATTAAGCGACTAGTCGATTAGACCATAGTCAGCGCGCAGTACATCGATGATCTCTTGCTTAGGATTTTCGCTCAGTACGATCTCCGCACCTGTGATTTTCGCTGCGATATCAAGGTAAGTGCGAGACAGAGACATTAGAGAATCCAGTGGAAGTTCATTGTCACGAGCCAATGCTTCACGTTCTGGCATACGCTCTTTATTCAAAAGAATGTCGGCATCAGGGAAGTAGTTAAGCAAGAACTGACGGAAGCCTTCTTTTGAATTCTCAACGATGTTGCCGTTGTTATATTCCTGAGTATCCCAAATGCGAGATGAATCTGGAGTACCGACTTCGTCCATGTAGATAAGCTTTTCTTTGCCTTGAGCATCGTTGACGTAGCCAAACTCAAATTTGGTATCAACAAAGGTTTGGTCTACTTTTGCTAGCGCTTGGCTGATTACGTTGAAGCCTTCTTTAAGAAGTTTTTCGTAATGCGCGATGTCGCTTGCTTGAGTAAAGTTGAATGCTGCGAAGTTATCTTCGATGTTGTTGCGTGTGATGTTCACATCGTCAGCTTCTGGAACGCCAGGAATACCTTTCAGAATCCCTTTTGTTGAAGGCGTGATCAGTAGCTCAGGCAACTTCTTGTCTTTCTCAAGGCCTTCAGGCATCTCGATACCACAGAATTCACGTTCGCCGTTTGCGTATGCACGCCACATTGAACCAGTGATGTATTGACGACAAATCGCTTCGATCATGACTGGGCGAGCTTTTTGTACAATCCATACGAACGGGTGAGGGATATCAAGAATATGACTGTCAGCAAGTCCGTTGTCTTTAAACAATTTGAACCAGTGGTTAGAGATAGCATTCAGAGCCGCTCCCTTACCTGGAACACCTTTAAGATTCCCTTCACCACGCCAGATACAATCAAATGCAGAGATACGGTCACTGATCACCATGATTGCTAAAGGCGCATCTGGTGCTACATCGTAGCCTTTCTCTTTAATTAGTCGTTGGCTATCTTCTTCAGTTAACCAGTAGACCGAACGAACCTTGCCACTGTGGACAGGTTTATCAGTACGGATTGGTAGGTCATCATTTACGGCAAGAACTTGATCAGCAAGGCTCATTTAGACATTCCTATCTTTTATCAAACGTCATACAGAGAAGTGCGGTGTGCACATGATTAGACGGGCATTATACCCAATCTACCATTTGCTTCCAGAGAAAAAGCAAACGATTGCTAAATCTGTTGTTTAAATAAAAACCCCCGCCTAACAATCCGCTAAAAAATGGGCGAATTGTAGGGCAGGGGAAGGCAGTATGTTTGGACTGTGTTTTGGCGAATTGTTTCTTAAGTTAAATTAAGTTTGTTAGCTAAAAGATTAAGCTATGTTTGTGGACCATGTTTTTGAGCCAAAATGTTATTAAGCCAACATGTTATTAAGCAAGGTGGCTTAGTGAATACGCTCTGAATTTGCATCCATAAAGAAGACTTCACATTGAAAGCGTAACCCTAATGTTCTTAGGTACTGTTGGCTGAACTGATCAATCGATGCACTTGCAACAATCGCGCTCGCATTCTTAGAGCGGATTGCTTTCTCGACAGTCTCTACCTCAGTCATTTGATGAGAGGCTTTCATATGAATAACGCGGTCGCAGCAAACATTATGTTGCTTAAGCTGCTTAGCCGATGGTCTTGGTGTTTGAGCCGTAAACAGTAACCACTGATGTTGATTGGACAGCAACGCCATTCTTGCAAACAACGCTTCCTCGTTTGAATTTTTGCTTTTACGAGAAACTGATGTAAATGCGCAGTGAACTAGCGGGCTAGAGTGTTGTGCTTTAACGTGTGCTTGAATCATTTTGCTGTCCTTATATACATGCTGTATGTGTATACAGTAGTTTTAGTTGCTTATAAGATCAAGCGTTTTTTGCGGGATTATTGGACGATTTCGTCTGAGGTTATGGATGGTAAATGATTAAATCATTGAAAGTATTCGATAAATTAAATTTGAATGAATCTGCTGTTTTGTATCATAAGTTGAATAAATGTGAGCTTTATACAGGTGTATACACTGGTTTTTGCAGAAAAGTACTGTATATACCTGTATAGAAGAGAGAACAAAGAAGAAAGAAGAAAGAAGAAAGAAGATCTAAAACCACAGGCACAAAAAAAGCGCCTTAGGCGCTTTCTTATATTTCACGGTGTTGCTTATCTCAATGTCGCTTGGGAGAGTTTTGCTCTCATTTCCATTTCACCAATATTGAACTGGCGAACATCAATGGTTGCAATATCATTGCACTCGTTACATGCATGATGACACTTACCATCTAGGTAGTCGTGCTTTTTAACTAGGCTTGGCTTTTTGCACCAATCACAAACGCCTTCTATTGTGAACATATTCTCTCCTCACCTGTTTAAGTCAGGTGTATTTTCGGCGCAAATTATGACACAAGTAAGACCCATTAGTTAATAGTTTGTTACCCGTTTTTGAGAGGGGGATCGATTGCAACACCAATAAAATCGATATCTTTGAGATCTAGGAAAATGAAGATGTGTGTTTGTTTACGGTTTTGTAACATTTTGTAAAGTGGTTTTTAGCGCATTGTTCAAACGTTTCATTTCTTCGTCACATCCGTGACCATCTGGATGGTAGATCTTTGATAGCTGTTTGTATCGGATCTTGATGCTTTTCTGGTCGGGGATTGAGCTAGGTGTGTAGCCAAATAGCGCGCAGGCCACCTGCAAATTACTCAGACCTTTGCTGTTTTTCTGCTTCTTCAATTCGTGGAACATAGTGTGCAGCTGGCGTTTTTGCTGCTTAATCGTAAGGTCCTTCGAGCTAAGCTGCGCTTCAAGTGATTGTTGTTGCTGTCGCGAATCACCCGACTTTAGAGCTTGTCTTTTTCTTGAGATAACGAGCGTCGCAATAATGCTGATGATTGAAATCAACACGGCCAACGCAGCACCAATCATATAGTCAGAGCTAGTTAGGTTAGAACTGGAGAGGTTAGAGCGTGATGCTTGGTTAGATTGAACGTGCTTAGATACCCCCTGACTGGTGTCTATTTCAGAGTCGATGCTGTCATCGAGCTGTTCTATTGAAGAGATCTGTTTTGCACGTTGCTGGTTGAATTGTGCTTCCAAAATGCGGTTGTAGCCCTCTTCTGCTTGTGGATTATCTTTTAAGGCTGCTTCATACCATAGCTGCGCTTTATCTAATGGTTGAAGGAGGTCTTGTTCTAGCGAGGATTCGTAGAGTTTTGCTACCTCGATAGGTGCGCGCTGGTTACCTTGCAACGCCGCTTTAATAAACCATTCCAAAGCAAGCTTGTTACTTTGTTCAACACCTGTACCAGCCAAGTACCATTCACCCAGTCTAAATTGCGCGTTTGGGTTGCCGTTTTCTGCTGACTGCGTGTACCAATACAATGCATCACTGGTGCTAACAGGAACGTCGACACCCGATTCATAAGCTTGAGCCAATTGGTATTGAGAAACTGGATCTTGAGGTTGTGATTCTAGTGAAAATTCATCACTGCTCGCTGCGTGCACGAAATGTGTGGTGGACAACGGTATCGTGGAAAAGATGAGGGCTAGAAATAGAGCTCTAAGAAATGATGAGGGGGGAAAATTGGACACGATAAACAATGGGACCTCATAGTTAAGTCTAATACGATATGTGGTTGTCAATTAAGTCGTATCTTCTTCGGCGAGTGATACGACTAAAGTAATCACTATCAATACCCTAAGCCAATGTGCATCGGCTCTATGATTTAGTTATCTTTTTAGCTGCCTGGGTACCGCCAACTGGTCGATTAACAGACAATTTACGACCTTTCTTCAAACCAACTTCATAATCGGCGGTGAGGTTTTTCATCGCTTCTCTCAGTTGCTGCTTGAACGTTTCACGGTCGATATTTTTGAATTCTTTATCAATGTAGTTATTGATCTTGTTGTTTGATTCGTCGTCGGGAGTAATGGTTGGTAGCTTTTCAAGCGCACCTTCAACCCAGCCTGAAACAAACGAGTTCACGCGGCGTGTCACTTCTAAGGACCCTGTGCCAGAGCCAGCAAAGCTATTTCTGAATTGGCCGGTGTGTTCATTCAGTTCACGATAAATGATATCGAAAGCGAACGCTGCGAAGATCGCGCGGTCGGCTTCACCAATGAACTCAACACGCTTGAGGCCTTTATGATTCAGCAATACGGCTTCTACGCCAAATTTGGTGTTGATACCGCGAATAACACGCAGCAGTGTAGAACTGATATTTGCAGGTAACAGGTGACTGGACTGAGTTTTCCCCATCTTGATAAATTCAATATCGTCTTTTTCGAGACCATATTTCAGCATCAAGTTATGCGCCATTTTTATCGCATTGGCAGCTTCATTGACGTTCGCAGAATTTCCAAGCTCAAGACACTTGGCAATTTTCTTTAGGGCTTTTTTCTTATCCATCGACAATTTAATCAGTACCGCAAATTTTTAAAAGTCCAACATTTTACATGTTTTCGCGGGTAACAGAAAGGCAAAACTGGTTTGATGAACAAGGAAGGCGGTGAACATTGAACTGCATGAGCCCAGTTGGCGGTAAAAACAAAAACGCCATCAAGCGTATTGATGGCGTTAGTGACACGTTTTTTCAATATGTCTAGAGCATTCGTAAACTAGATACCCAGTTCATCGAGTAGATCTGCCGCAGAATCATTGCCAGAGCTTTGAGCTGGCTTGTTCGCTTCTTGCATTTTTTTCTGAGTCGCCTCAAGAATGCTATCTGGACATTCGTCTTCTGCGATTTCAAATTCTTCTAATTGAATGAACTCAGTCTTATCCATCGCAAGCTCAAGGTAGAAGATGTTGTTATTAGCGGTAGAGAAGGTCACACGACGAGCTTGTGGACGGTCGAGATTGGTATCAACAGAAAGGTTAACTTGCTTGTTCAGAGCCAGCATTTTCGGTTGGTTTTGTGTGATGTTGGTTTGCAGCTCTTTGCGGATTTTATTGGTGAAATCGCCAACTAATTGGTTCATCAACTCACCCAATACATCACCCACTTCGTCTGAAGTATGAAGCACAGCAAGCTCGTTTTCAGGCATGCCCATATTGCGCATGTAATTGGTGTAGATCTCTAGCGTTGCTTTGGACGTAAAATTAATAACAACGAGACCAGAAAAGCCGCCGTCAAACAGAACGAAGCAACCAAAATCTGGCTTTAGGCTTGTCTTGTTGATCTTTTGAACCATGGCTGAATAGGACACCTGAGAAGCCGTCGCTGAAGTCAGTACGCTTGAGACTGATTGGCATAGTTTAAGAAGGATATCTTCAGTTGTGACTGTTTTGTTTTTTTTCATTGTGATGTGCTCGTGGAGATGTCTTAAACAAAATGTTATTCAGTATATTGTTACTGAATTAAGACGAAAGTGACTATTTCTCCATTCTTGCACTGAGATTCTGATTTGATCACCTTTTTATATGATCTTAATAGTAGTAAAGTGACGAAATTCAAAGAAAATTATTATAAATCTCAGATAACCCAATGCTGATAGGATCAGCGAAGTAGGGGCAGGAAGCAAATGTTACCAAGACTTCAACTCAATGCTGATGTCGATCCAGTTGTCGTACGCTTTTTAGATGAACTAAAAACAGCGGGCTTTACTGGCGACATTGAATCTCAATATTCTAGCCGTTTGGCTGTGGCGACTGATAATAGTGTCTATCAGCAATTGCCGCAGGCGGTCATCCTTCCTAAAACAACGCAAGACGTTGTGCTTATCGGTAAAGTGGTTTCTAAATCCGCTTACGAACGCGTGACTTTTTCCCCTCGTGGCGGCGGTACCGGAACCAACGGACAATCTTTAACAAAAGGTGTCGTGGTTGACCTGTCGCGATACATGAATAAGGTTCTTGAGATTAACGAGAAAGAGGGCTGGGTAAGAGTTCAGTCTGGTGTCGTTAAAGATCAATTGAACGACGCTGTTCGCCCTTATGGTTACTTTTTCTCTCCAGACCTTTCTACCAGTAACCGAGCAACCTTGGGTGGCATGATCAATACCGATGCTTCGGGCCAAGGGTCATTGAAGTACGGCAAAACGTCTGACCATGTATTGTCGCTGCAAGCGGTGTTCGCAGATGGTTCATGTCTAGAATCTGATTTATCACACGGCTTACCTGTAGAGGGTGAATTCGCTCACCATGCACTTGCGGTGACAGAGGCGGTTTGTCGAGACAAACGCGCTCAAATCTTAGATAAATTCCCTCCGCTGAATCGCTTCTTAACAGGCTATGACCTAAAGAATGCAATCAACGAACAAGATGACAGCTTTGACCTAACTCGCGTTCTATGTGGCGCTGAAGGTTCTTTAGCATTCATCACGGAAGCAAAGTTAAACCTAACCAAGATTCCAAAAGCGCGCACACTGGTTAACGTGAAATACAACACGTTTGATTCTGCGCTGCGTAATGCGCCGTTCATGGTGGAAGCGAAAGCACTGTCTGTTGAAACGGTAGATTCAAGAGTATTGAACCTAGCGAAGCAAGACATCGTTTGGCACACCGTGAGCGATTTGCTGACTGATGTTCCGAACAAAGAGATGCTTGGCATCAACATGGTTGAGTTTGCAGGCCAAGATGAAGCGGAAGTTGAACAGCAAGTTCAAGCGCTGACTGCACGCCTTGAAACCATGGTTGAAAGCGAAGAAGCCGGCGTGATTGGTTTTCAAGTTTGTAGCGATTTGGCGAGCATTGGCCGAATCTACAACATGCGTAAGAAAGCAGTGGGTCTGTTAGGTGCGGCGAAAGGCCGAGCTAAGCCAGTCGCTTTTGCTGAAGATACTTGTGTACCACCAGAAAACCTCGCGGATTTCATCTCTGAATTTAGAGTGTTACTCGATTCAAAAGAGTTGAATTACGGCATGTTTGGTCACGTTGACGCGGGCGTATTACACGTTCGTCCAGCATTGGATCTGTGTGACCCGATGCAAGAAGCATTGATGCATGAAGTCTCTGATGAAGTGGTTAAGCTGGTGGCGAAATACGGCGGTTTAATGTGGGGCGAGCACGGTAAAGGTTTCCGTTCTGAGTATGGCCCAGACTTCTTTGGTGAAGAGCTGTTTACCGAATTAAGACGTATTAAAGCAGCATTCGACCCGCACAACAAGATGAACCCAGGCAAGATCTGTACGCCTTTAGAAAGTGACGCTGAATTGGTGAAAGTCACCGATACCAAGCGTGGTTTCTACGACCGTCAGATCGACGTACAAGTTCGTGACAGCTTCAAGCAAGCAATGGAATGTAACGGTAACGGCTTGTGTTTCAACTACGATACTAGCTCGCCAATGTGTCCTTCAATGAAAGTTACGGCTGACCGACGTCACTCACCCAAAGGCCGCGCAGGCTTGGTAAGAGAGTGGTTGCGTCAACTGACTGAACAAGGCGTTGATATTCTCGACCTTGAGCAAGAAGCGTTGAAAGACAACACACCCGTTAAGACTATGATTGAGCGTGTTCGCAATACGATGAACAAACGCCATGAGTACGATTTCTCGCATGAAGTTCATGAGGCGATGAACGGTTGTTTGGCGTGTAAAGCGTGTGCGAGTCAATGTCCGATCAAAGTCGATGTACCAAGTTTCCGTTCTCGATTCTTGAACATCTACTACTCGCGTTACCAGCGCCCTGCAAAAGATTATCTAGTTGCCAACATTGAAACCATGCTGCCGCTGATGGCGAAAGCGCCAAAAGTAGTCAACGCTGCATTGGGTCAAAAGTGGATCCAAACGGCAACAGCTAAAACGGTCGGTTATGTTGATGCACCATTGATGTCGGTGCCTACGCTCAAAAATCGTCTAGCGAGTAAAGAGCTGCAACTCTTCGATTTACAGTATTTAGAAGGCTTGTCTTCTGAACAGAAGAAACAGCATGTGCTGATCGTTCAAGACCCGTTTACCAGCTTCTATGATGCCGAGGTGATTGAAGACTTCGTCACTCTGGCTCAAAAACTTGGCAAAACTCCGGTACTGCTGCCGTTCAAACCGAATGGTAAAGCGTTGCACATCAAGGGCTTCTTAAATCGTTTTGCACGTGAGGCGAAATCGACTTCGGATTTCTTGTCGATGGTGGCGGATATCGGAATTCCTTTGGTCGGTGTTGATCCTGCTCTTGTGCTTTGTTACCGCGATGAATACGTCGAGATCTTAGGTGACAAGCGCGGCGACTTTGATGTACTTACTGTGCATGAATGGTTAATGCCATCGCTAGGTGAGTTCGAAGCACGCTCAGCAAGTGAAGATATGTGGTACTTGTTTGCTCACTGTGCTGAGAAAACCAAAATGCCGAACGCTGAAAAAGAGTGGGGTACTATCTTCAAACACTTTGGGGCGGCGTTAACCAGCGTTCCTGTCGGCTGTTGTGGTATGGCGGGAACTTTCGGCCACGAAGTCGATAAGCTACAAATGTCGAAAGACATATATGGTTTAAGCTGGAAGCCTCAAATGCAGGACTTACCAAAAGATCGTTGCTTGGTGACGGGCTATTCTTGCCGCAGCCAAGTGAAGCGTTTTGAAGGTGAGAAGCTTGCTCACCCATTACAGGCGCTAGCAAAAATTCTCTAATACATTTAGCCCAGCAATTGCTGGGCTTTTTTCTAAACTAACAAAGGAATGTTAATAAGGAAAAGTATGAAATTTCTAGAATTAAAAGTACCACCAGTTGCACTGTTCATTATTGTATTCGTAGCATCATACTTCTGCGCTCAACAGTTGAGCCAAGGGACACTGGCATTGCCTTATGGAATGATTGTGTTAGGAATCGGAGTCACATTGAGTGGTGTGATCGGAATATCCGGCATATTGGAATTTCGAAAACAGAAAACCACCGTTAACCCGATCAAAGTAGAAACCGCTTCAGCCGTCGTGGACAGTGGAATTTTTGGCTACACGCGAAACCCAATGTACTTAGGGTTGTTCATCCTGCTATTTTGCTTTGGCTACTTCTTCCAGAATATCTTCAGTGTACTACTTAGCTTTGGCTTCGTAATCTACATGAATTACTTCCAAATCAAACCCGAAGAGCGAGCACTAGAACAATTATTCGGCGCAGAATATGTTGATTACAAACAAAAGGTTAGACGCTGGATTTAGTGATGATTTGAGTGCTGGCTTAGTAATCGAAATAAAAAAGCCCAGCTTGAGATTATCAAGCTGGGCTTTATTGATCTTGTTCTAGAGCTGATTAAGCAGCGGCTGTGAACTGAGCTAGAAACATCTCTTTGCGTTCGTTGAAGCGGTTTACTAGGTCGTCTACAGAAGCTTGGTCGTATGGCTTAAGGCCACTTGCTACCATACGCTTCACGCCTTTACCTACTACTTCGCCGTCTTCTTTGAAATCGAAGTTCAGGGTCACGATGCCACGTTTGCCTTCAACATCAAAAGTCGCGCCAGAGAATTCAACTTCTGGGTGAGACAGGTCTAGGCGAGTAAATTCAACTTCCATGCTCTCGTAAATCACTAGAGGACGTTGGCAGTTGATCATCATTTGTTGTTCTTCCATAAGAGGAACCATGATGTGTGGGAAGTTCATGCCAGAGAACTTAACGTAGTTTGTTACCACGTGCTCGATGAATGCTTGGTCGTGGCTCTTTTCACCTTCACAAGACATGTGTAGGTACTCTTTGCCTTTCTCGTCAACCAGTGAGCTTTCTTTCTCACATTTGTTGTCAACGCTAAGCGCAATACCGTTACCCACCATACCTGAAAAATCAAAACGCATTTTTTGGCTGATGCCTTCTTTCTGCAGAAGAACTGCAAACAAAAGATCGCCAGGCACGCAGAAGCGCTTGTTGTCTTCATCGTGAATTGGGTTGAAGTCAGCAGCTACTTTTTTAGCAAAGTGGCTAGCTTGTTCACGAGTGAATTGAAATTGATTGTCTTCAGTAGAAAAGTAAGGTGTCAGAAACATAGTATCGCTATTTAGTCATCAAATCTGGGGTGGATTATAGCTAACTAACTTCGATCTAATGGTCTATCCAGTTAACTTTTCTTATATATCAGTTAGTTAGATGAATGCGTTAGATGGTGTGTGACGATTTTAAGGTAAATATGGCCTTTGGCTCAATGCAACAAGGGCTAATTAATAGCCCTTGTTTATATGACAGTCTAATTGGTGTTATTCAGAATGTTTCTGCTTTAAAAGCTACACAAAGTACCTTCTGGCATTAGGTGGTTATGAACGGATAGTTTGAGCAATAAGTTCGCTTGTTCAATATCAGGTGAGAAGTAGCGATCTTTGTCGTAGAAGCTTACCTTCTCACGCAGAATTTGTTTCGCCTCTTCTACACGAGGAGACGAAAGGTTCGGCGCTCGGAAGTCTAGCCCTTGTGCTGCAGCTAAATATTCTACGGCCAGAATCCCTCGTGTATTTTCGGCCATGTATCTAAGCCTGCGTGCTGCGAAGGTTGCCATCGATACGTGGTCTTCTTGGTTTGCAGAAGTTGGTAGGCTGTCTATTGACGCTGGGTGAGCCAGTGTTTTGTTCTCACTCGCCAGTGCTGCAGACGTTACTTGAGCAATCATAAATCCTGAGTTCACGCCGCCGTTATCTACCAAAAAAGGTGGAAGTTTGCTTAGCGCGCTATCGATTAGCAGTGCCATTCTTCGTTCTGACAAGCTGCCTATCTCAGCGATTGCTAGTGCCAGGTTATCGGCTGCCATTGCGACGGGTTCGGCGTGGAAATTACCACCTGAAATGATGTCACCATCGTCAGCGAAAACCAGCGGGTTGTCGGATACTGAGTTCGCTTCAACATTTAAAATTTCAGCTGAATTGCGAATCTGCTGTAAGCAGGCACCCATCACTTGAGGCTGACAGCGCAACGAGTAAGGGTCTTGAACCTTTTCGCAGCAAGTATGTGATTCACCAATCTCACTCTTTTGATCAAGCATATGGCGGTAAGCAAGTGCTGCATCCATTTGGCCACGATGACCACGAACGCGATGAATACGCGGATCAAACGGACGACGGCTACCCAGCGCGGCTTCAACAGACATCGCACCACACACGGTTGCAGACGCAAACAAGTCTTCAGCTGCGAACAGACCTTCTAATGCAAAGGCGGTTGATGCTTGTGTGCCGTTTAACAGCGCCAAACCTTCTTTAGGTGCTAGTGTGATAGGCTCCAAGCCAGCGATTTGCATTGCTTCTAAGCCTGTGATGATTTTTCCGTTGTGACGTGCTTGGCCTTCACCTAGCAGAACGGTACTCATGTGTGCAAGGGGGGCGAGATCTCCAGATGCGCCTACTGATCCTTTTTGTGGAACACACGGGTAAACCTGCGCGTTCACAAGATCGATAAGAGCGTTAATCACTTTGAGGCGGATACCAGAGTAACCGCGAGACAAGCTGTTAATCTTCAATACCATCATCAAGCGTACGGTTTCATCAGACATGAACTTGCCAATGCCCGCAGCGTGAGAAAGTACGATACTTTTCTGTAGAACTTCGAGATCTTCAGGCGCAATCTTGGTGTTTGCTAATAAGCCAAAACCCGTGTTGATGCCATACACAGTGCGGTCTTCAGCAATCACTTGTTCGACAACTTGCATGCTCGCTTCGATATCCGGGATTGCTGCAGGATCGAGTGATAAGTTCACAGGGCTACGGCTGATTTTTCGAAGTTCAGATAGGCCAAGAAGTCCTGGCTTAAGTAATAAGTTCAACATGTTCTCTCCAGACATTAAAGGCGACGAAGTTCTTCGTTTAGCATAGGTAAATCAAGCTTCTGCTCTTTGGCACATTGCTTGGCAATATCGTAACCTGCATCAGCATGACGCATAACGCCGGTTGCTGGGTCATTGTGAAGTACGCGAGCAATACGCTGTGATGCATCTTCACTGCCGTCACAACAAATCACCATGCCTGAGTGTTGCGAGAAGCCCATACCAACGCCACCACCGTGGTGCAAAGAAACCCAAGTTGCGCCGCCCGCTGTGTTCAGAAGGGCATTCAATAGAGGCCAATCTGATACGGCATCTGATCCATCCATCATGCCTTCTGTTTCGCGGTTCGGGCTTGCTACTGAACCTGAATCTAGGTGGTCACGACCGATAACAACTGGTGCTTTCAGTTCGCCATTTTTCACCATTTCATTGAATGCTTGGCCTAAGCGTTCACGATCTTTCAAGCCAACCCAACAAATACGCGCTGGCAGGCCTTGGAACTGAATGCGTTCACGCGCCATATCTAGCCAGTTATGTAGATGTGGGTTGTCTGGAATCAGTTCTTTTACTTTTTGGTCTGTTTTGTAGATGTCTTCTGGGTCACCAGATAGTGCCGCCCAACGGAAAGGACCAATACCTTCGCAGAATAAAGGTCGAATATAAGCCGGAACGAAACCTGGGAAATCAAACGCGTTTTCTACGCCTTCTTCCAGTGCCATTTGGCGAATGTTATTACCGTAATCCACGGTCGCTGCGCCGCGGTATTGCAGGTCTAACATCGCTTGTACTTGAATCGCCATAGATTGCTTAGCGGCTTTCACCACTTTTGCTTCATCAATGGAGCGCTCTTGTGCGGCTTTCTCCATCGTCCAACCTTGCGGCAAGTAGCCGTTAAGAGGATCGTGGGCAGAGGTTTGGTCAGTCACCACATCAGGTGTGATATTGCGTTCAACTAACTCTGGGAAGACGTCTGCGGCGTTGCCTAATAAGCCAACAGAGATTGGCGTGTCTGACTCTTTAATCATTGCCATCGCTTCATCTAAGCTGGTGGCTTTTTTGTCTACATAGCCAGTACGCAAGCGGTAGTCGATTCGTGATTCATCACACTCCACTGCGATCATTGAGAAGCCAGCCATCGTTGCAGCAAGAGGTTGAGCGCCGCCCATTCCACCAAGACCGCCCGTTAGAACCCACTTGCCGTTTGCTTCACCTTGGAAGTGCTTCTTCGCGATAGCGACAAAGGTTTCGTAAGTACCTTGAACGATGCCTTGTGAACCAATGTAGATCCAGCTGCCCGCGGTCATTTGGCCGTACATCATCAAGCCTTCTTTATCGAGCTCGTTGAAGTGTTCCCAGTTCGCCCAGTGTGGAACAAGGTTCGAGTTCGCGATCAGTACGCGAGGTGCGTTTTTATGAGTCGGGAACACGCCCACAGGTTTACCGGATTGAACAAGTAACGTTTGGTCGTCCTCTAAACGCTCTAATACTTCAACAATTTTGTCATAACATTTCCAATCACGTGCCGCGCGACCAATACCGCCATACACAACCAGTGCATGTGGGTGTTCTGCCACATCAGGGTCTAGGTTGTTCATCAGCATACGCAGTGGTGCTTCTGTTAACCAAGATTTAGCGCGCAAAGTGGTGCCGTGAGGTGCGCGAATTTCGCGGGTCGTGTCGAGACGAGGGTCACTGTTGTGGTGTTCCGTCATTTTGGAATTCCTTCTGTTTCACGTTATATCGTTGTAGTTGTAGTTGTAGTTGTAGTTGTAGTTATCGGTATAGCTGGATTAGTCGCTGGCCATTGCACTGGCAATATCCCAACATAAACGAGCCGCTAATCGAGCCGTTTGGCCATCGACGTCGTAGTCTGGGTTGCATTCCGCTATGTCCGCGATAATGAGTTTTTCACTGTGTTGGAAAATCTGTTCTAGAAAAGGAGCAAGCGCTTCATAGCTCACGCCTCTTGCCGCTGGTGCACTTACGCCCGGCGCAGTAGCTGCGGGGAAAACATCGAGATCAATGGTGAGATAGAGATAATCACACTCAACGATGAATTTTTGTAACTTGATCAGTTGAGCGACTTGATTCACTTGGGTCATGTTGCGGTCGTGTTCATACCACACGCCCAGTTGGTCAGCTTTGTTAAACAGCGCTTTGGTATTGCTGGCGGCACTCACACCAAGACAAGCGTAATGAAACGGCCATTGATGTGTGTGGCAGTATTCGCTAATCTGATTAAAGGGTGTGCCTGAGCTTGGTTTGACGTCAGCGATGTCGCTTTCAAATTCACGAAGATCAAAGTGAGCATCAAAGTTAACGATACCTATCTTAGGTTTGTGATCTGATTGAGTTCTGTGAAGATGCTCAGCTAGGCCTTGGAAAGAAGCCCAAGCGACTTCGTGACCGCCGCCAAGGGTAATCACTTTGTTGGTTGATAGCGCATTGGCAATCACAGTAGCGCACTGCTTCTGGCTCACTTCTAATTGATCATCGTTACATTCGATATCGCCAAGATCAGCAAAGCGTGTATCACAGTGCCAAGCCATATTAGCTAACGCTTGGCGAATCAAATTAGGTGCTTGTTTTGCGCCAACACGTCCTTTATTTCTTGCAACACCGGCGTCGCTGGCAAAGCCTACCAAGGCGATACCACCGTCAGTCAGCTCGTCACTTAACTCGCTACTTTGCACTTGCTTGGTAATGTGATGAACGCGAGTACCGAGTGGGCCATCTTCAAGATCATTACGTCCGGTCCACACAAAGTTATGCATGGTTGTTGCGTTCTCTTGGATAGCGTTGGATTTAGATTGAGTCATGACACACCTCGCCATTAACAATGCGCTTATGCAGGTGAGGAACACCAACTTGATAGCTTAAGTCGGCAGGGTGCTCGATATTCCAGATAGCCAAATCAGCAGAGTAACCTACTTCAATTTTGCCTCTGTTTTGCGACTCGCCAATGGCAGCGGCTGCATGGCAAGTTACCCCACGTAATGCTTCTTCTGGGGTTGTGCCAAATAGGGTGCAGCTCATGTTCATCATCAGTGTTAAATCAGCAAAAGGAGAAGTGCCGGGGTTTAAGTCGGTCGCGATTGCCATTGGGATGTTGTGCTCACGAAGTAGGGCAATGGGCGGCTGCTGTGTCTCTTTCAAAAAGTAGAAAGCACCTGGTAATAATGTGGCGACTGTTCCTGATTTAGCCAGTGCTTTTACTCCTGTTTCATCAAGGTATTCAACATGGTCGACAGAGAGTGCACCGTATTTAGCTGCGAGCGCACTGCCGCCCATGTTAGAAAGCTGCTCTGTGTGGCCTTTGATCGCTAACCCATGTTCTTTAGCAGCCGCAAATACACGATCGGTTTGTTCTAGGTTGAAGCCGATCGATTCGCAGAATACGTCGACCGTGTCAGCTAGTCCTTGCTCTGCGGCTTTAGGGATGATCTCTTGGCATACCAGATCAACGTAACGATCTGGCTGTTCTTTATATTCTGGTGGTACAGCATGTGCTGCAAGGAGTGTGGTGGTGATTTTAATACGACGGTGGTTTTCTAAGGCTTTAGCAGCACGTAACATCTTAAGCTCGTCATCAAGTGTTAAACCATAGCCAGACTTTACTTCAACGCTGGTGACACCACTTCTTAGCAGGCCGTCTAATCTAGGCAGCGCCATCTCAACCAGTTCGGCTTCTTGTGCGGCTCGTGTCGCCGTTACCGTCGCTAAAATACCACCGCCTTGTTTTGCGATGTCGGTGTAGGAGACACCATTTAACCGTTGTTCAAATTCATTGGCACGATTACCTGCAAACACCAGATGAGTGTGGCAATCAATCAGTCCTGGTGTGACGAGCTTGTTTTTGCAGTCGTAGATGATGTGATCAACAGAGCGGCTAGCACTCGCCGTTTCACAATGAAGTGACTCATCGCTTGAGTGTGACAGGAATACGATCTTACCGTTCTCGATAACGATATCTTGCGGGGAAGAAGGTTGATAACCGTCAGCTCCCGAGCTCATCGAGACCACTCGTGCGTTTTTGAGGATCAAATTCATAATCACCTAGATCTTTGCTAAACATTAAATGTATATACAAATAAATAGGCTAAACTCTGACCTGAATCAAGTCGATGTTGCAAAAATGTGATCGGCGATCAGGATGATGTTCTTTAATCTAGAAGTATCTTGGAGCTTAATTTGTACTTAGAGCCAGGATGGTAGAGCAATGCAAAGCTGATAAGCCGTTCTTTGCTCCATGTTCTTCTATTTAAAAGAAGGCAAGGCTCTGATTCAGAAAGCTTTAGTGACGTTCTGATTTGTAAGTCTGGAATAATGGCTTCAACCGTGTGTTCTATAGCACTCAACGGGCAGCTTTTTGAAAGGTATTCGTTAGGTGTAGAGGTTGAAAAGTCTTGCTCTAGGTATTTTGGAGCGGCTTGAGAGTTCACCCAGCGCGCTTCCAATTGAATCGGTGCGTTGTCGGCAAAGTGTATGATTTCACTATAGTACACTTCAGCATTGATCATCACACCTAACCGTGTGGCGGTGCTTTCATCTGCCTTGATGCTCTTGTGTTTGATAACTTGGCTAGTATACGTTTGGCCACGGTCTTTGATCTCTTGCGCGATGTTGTTGATATCAAGCAGCGGAGATTGCGCCTTTTCGTCTGGTTCACAAACAAAAGTACCTAGCCTTGGTTTCCTAATGAGCTTGCCTTCAGACACCAGATCTCGAATGGCTTTATTGACCGTCATTCTGCTCACTTTGAACTGCTCGGTGAGTTCGAGCTCTGTGGTTATCTGGTAACCCACTGGCCAGTGACCACTAGTGATATTGTCGTCTATAAACTGTTTTATCTGAAGGTAGAGCGGCGCTTTCGACATAATGAAACCTTATTTGACTATACAAATAGAGTAACGGATTTATTCACGATTTCAACATTTCCTCGGGCAATGTGACTTTATTCAACATAGATGGGGCAAATTGCTTGATTCTGTGAGGCAAGTGTCGCAAATTGTGACGCAATAACTATTCGTAAATCAGATAATTAGAAAGGGAAATAATATGTTTAAGAAATTAAAGGCCTCGTTGGGCATCGGTGCAGCAAAGGTTGATACCGTCTTAGATAATATTGAAGTTTTCCAAGGTGGAGAGTTGTCTGGCAACGTTCACATTGTTGGCGGCGACGTTGAGCAACAAATCGACCTGATTAACTTAGTTCTCAACACCGAAGTAAAAGTAGAAACGGAAGGCAGCACCAGCTACGAAACCTTTTCGCTGGGTCGTATTCAGGCCGTAGAGCCTTTCGTTATCCAACCGGGTGAAACCAAATTGGTGCCATTCCGCCTTAAGTTAAATGATGAAACGCCAGTCACCGCATTGAATGCACAAATGAACCAATGCCATGTGTGGGTTGAAACCAACCTAGATATCGGCTTCGCGATTGATCCTAAAGACCGCGACTTTATCTCGGTTCACCCACTGCCAACAGTCGCTAAAATCATCCAAGGTGTGGAAGCATCGGGAATGGCAATGGTGAAAGCAGACGTAGAGAAGGGCTTCCTGAAAGGCAACAGCTTTGCTTCTCGTTCGGGCTGTTACCAAGAGATTGAATTTCGCAGCGGCGGTTTCATGAACAACAAAGAGATCGAACTGTCATTCATCGTTGAAGGCTCAATGGTTCACTGCCTAGCAGAAATCGATCGCTCAATGAGCTTCCGCGGCGACCAATACATCTCATTCAGCTTGCCTGCTAACGCAACTGACTCAGACATTCGCAACGCAGTTTCAAGAATAATGAGTGCGTAGTTCCCTCTCTGTTAGCAGTCGCTCTGTCTATTAATTAATAGAGACAATACAACTTTTCAAGCCGAACTTAACCATTCGGCTTTTTTGATTCTACTATCTGCCCCGTCCTGAAATGGGTTTACCACTGGTGCCGATAGGCCAATTGAAAAGCAACATCGGTGGAGTTGTCCATATTGAAAATGTTCTCGATTATGGATATCTCAATTGCCGAGCGTTGCATGAGATAGCGATAGCCAAACATCATTTCATTCGCGGCTTCTGAAAACTCAGTTTCACCGTCTTCTGCGCCTTCATACCAACGATACTCTAGGTGTAACTCATGATTTTCAAATAGCGTGAGTTGATATCCTCCCATCCATGACCATGTCGTTTTTTTATGTGAAAAGCTATTCTCCACTTCTCTACTGGACTGATTCGCTAATCCTAAGCTTGTATAGAAGGTATTTATGTCGAGTTGGTATGCATAATTGAGTTGAGCGCTTTGTTCGGTGCTGTTTCCCTTAAATGCACCGTGGCTGACTTTGTTATGATAAAGGGAGACGCCAAAAGATAAGCCATGGTTTTCTATATCTATGATCTGATATTGGGTGTAGAGCGTGAAAGCGCTAGTCAATGTGTCGCCGGAGAAGTCTCGATTATTGACGCCATGGTCTGGTGCATAGATGTCGAATTGGTGTCTCTCTTTCTGATCTCGACCTGCTTGGTCGATGCTAAATAGGTCGTGAAAGTTAATGGTGATTTTGTCGAGATGATTATTGGCGGCGTATAACCAGCGGTAATTGAGCTCTACTTGCCACGCTGTAGTCAATTGCCATCGCAGGCCTGTTTGAAGCTGGTTTTGATAATAGTCTAAGTGATAGTCGTGGGAGTTAGCCCAGATACTCGCAGCAGTTAAGGCTGTAAATACTTCAACCTTATTCTCTTCAAGAGGGAAGCCAGAGCGAAGTGCCGGAGTGAGACGAACAGACTGCAATGGTGCTTGAGTATAACTGATTAAGGGGCCGTAATCTTTGTTGGCCCATGCGTTTGGCGCAGAAAACATGGCGGCTATTACTAGCGGTAAAGGTCGTATGAGCGATATACAAGTAGCCCGTTTCTCCATATGTACCTCATCTGCATTCCGTTGCTTCTATATAGCTTAGTTCTAAATAACTAGTTTGTAAGAGATAAGTTGAATGAGCGAACTCGGAACAGGTAGGGTGCAGTTGTTAAGTTGATACAGCTGGGTAATTAAGAGGATTAGAAGAGCAGGTAAATCATCACAAGTATGGTTTACCTTACCAAACGAAACCGTTGGATAGCTTGCAAATCCGCTCTGTCATTGTCATTTCATATAATTTCGTTACAATGTTCGGCTACTCACAGATGTGGCATCTGTATTTGCTTCTATGTGGGTATATTTATTATGCATATATCCCCAATCAGCGTACTCGTTGATTGAAAGACATATATTAAACATTTTCATGTGTTGCTTGGTGTGCAACACCACTGTAAAGGACAAATAATGCCAATTATTACTCTTCCTGACGGTAGTCAGCGTCAATTTGACAACCCTGTATCAACTCTAGATGTTGCCCTATCAATCGGTCCTGGTCTTGCGAAAGCTACCATTGCTGGTCGTGTAGACGGCGAGCGTGTTGATGCTTGTGATCTTATCGAAAACGATGCAAGCCTAGAAATCATCACAGCTAAAGATGAAGTTGATGGCCTTGAAATCGTTCGTCACTCTTGTGCTCACCTTTTAGGCCACGCGGTTAAGCAGCTTTTTCCAGAAGCGAAAATGGCGATCGGTCCTACTATCGATAACGGTTTCTACTACGATATCGATCTTGAGCACTCTCTAACGCAAGACGATCTAGAAAAGATCGAAAAGCGCATGAAAGAGCTAGCGAAGACCAAATACCAGGTTGTTAAGAAGAAAGTTAGCTGGCAGGAAGCGCGCGACGCATTCGAAGCTCGCGGCGAGACTTACAAGATTAAAATCTTGGACGAGAACGTTTCTAAAGACGATCGTCCAGGCCTGTACCATCACGAAGAATACATCGATATGTGTCGTGGTCCACACGTGCCTAACATGAGCTTCTGCCAGCACTTCACTCTACTTAACGTAGCGGGTGCATACTGGCGTGGTAACAGTGACAACAAGATGCTTCAACGTATCTACGGCACTGCATTCCACGACAAGAAGGCACTTAAAGCTCACCTTGTGCGCCTAGAAGAAGCGGCTAAACGTGACCACCGTAAAATCGGTAAAGCGCTTGACCTATTCCACATGCAGCAAGAAGCACCAGGCATGGTGTTCTGGCACCACAACGGTTGGACTATCTTCCGTGAGCTAGAAGTATTTATTCGTCAAAAACTGACTGAGTACGATTACCAAGAAGTTAAAGGCCCATTAATGATGGACCGTGTTCTTTGGGAACGCTCTGGTCACTGGGATAAGTACGCTGAAGCGATGTTCACTACTTCTTCAGAGAACCGTGAATACGCTATCAAGCCAATGAACTGTCCTGGTCACGTTCAAATCTTCAACCAAGGTTTGAAATCTTACCGTGATCTACCGCTACGTATGGCTGAGTTCGGCTCATGTCACCGTAACGAGCCGTCTGGCGCACTTCACGGCATTATGCGTGTTCGTGGCTTCACTCAAGATGATGCTCACGTATTCTGTACTGAAGACCAAGTTCAACAAGAAGTTAAAGCTTGTATTGAAATGGTTTACGATACTTACACAACTTTCGGCTTCGAAAGCATCGTTGTTAAGCTATCTACTCGTCCAGAACAGCGTGTAGGTTCAGACGAAATGTGGGACCGTGCAGAGGCTGACCTTAAGCAAGCGCTAGAGGCAATGGACATTGCATACGAGATTCAAGAAGGCGAGGGTGCGTTCTACGGACCTAAGATTGAATTTACTTTGCATGATTGTTTGGACCGCGCTTGGCAATGTGGTACAGTGCAGCTCGATTTTGCATTACCAGAACGTTTAGGTGCTACTTACGTAGGTGAAGATAACGAGCGTCACACGCCAGTTATGATCCACCGCGCGATTTTAGGTTCACTAGAACGCTTCATTGGTATTCTTATTGAAGAATACGCTGGCTTCTTCCCAACGTGGTTGGCGCCAGAACAAGCAGTTGTAATGGGCATTACAGACAAACAGTCTGAATATGTACAAGAAATTACGAAAAAACTGCAAAAAAGTGGATTTAGAGTCAAAGCAGACTTGAGAAATGAGAAGATTGGCTTTAAAATCCGCGAACATACTTTGAAACGTGTACCGTTCATGCTTGTGTGTGGTGACCAAGAAATGGAAGCCGGCGAAATTGCAGTACGTACACGTAAAGGTAAGGACCTTGGCAAATTTAAAGTGGATGACTTTATTTCATACATCCAAGCCGAGGTTTCAAGCCGTAAGCTCAATCTGGAGGAATAGCTATTAAAGGCGGAAGACGTGGCCAACAACCGGCCAAACAAAACCAGCACCGTTTAAACGGTGACATTCGTGGCGTTCGTGAAGTGCGTCTAACTGGCGCAGACGGCGAAGCTGTTGGTGTAGTATCAATCGCTGAAGCGATGGAAGCTGCAAATGAAGCTGGTATGGATCTTGTAGAGATCAGCCCTAACGCCGAGCCGCCAGTTTGTCGTGTGATGGACTACGGTAAGTTCCTCTTCGAGAAGAGCAAAGCTGCGAAAGAGCAGAAGAAGAAGCAAAAGCAGGTTCAGATCAAGGAAATTAAATTCCGACCTGGAACTGATATTGGAGACTATCAGGTAAAACTACGCAACCTGACTGGTTTCCTAGAAGACGGCAACAAAGTGAAGGTAACAATTCGCTTCCGTGGCCGCGAAATGGCTCACCAAGAAATCGGTGTTGACGTTCTTAATCGTTTGAAAGCGGATACTGAAGAATTTGCAGTAGTCGAATCTTTCCCAACGAGAATTGAAGGTCGCCAGATGATCATGGTGTTGGCCCCTAAAAAGAAGTAATTAACGGCTTTGCAAGTAATTGAACCCTGCAGCCTCAGGTTGCGGGGTTTTATTCGCCCTAATTACTATGTTATTAACAACTCAACAATGCGGAGTTATTCATCATGCCTAAGATGAAAACCAACAAAGGTGCTGCTAAGCGTTTCCAGAAAACTGCTGGTGGTATTAAGTTTAAGCACGCTGGTAAACGTCACATCCTGACTAAGCGTACTACTAAGAACAAGCGTCAGCTACGTCCGAACTCGATCCTTCCTAAATGTGAAGTTGCTCAAGTTCTACGTATGATGCCATACGCTTAATTCTTTTTAGTTTATAAATTCGTTTAGTTTAGGAGAAGCATAATGCCTCGCGTAAAACGTGGTGTACAAGCTCGTGCACGTCATAAGAAAGTTCTAAAACAAGCTAAAGGTTACTACGGAGCACGTTCACGTGTTTACCGCGTAGCTTTCCAAGCAGTTACCAAAGCTGGTCAATACGCTTACCGTGACCGTCGCAACAAGAAACGTCAATTCCGTCAACTTTGGATTGCACGTATCAACGCGGCATCTCGTCAAAATGGTCTATCTTACAGCCGTTTCATCAATGGCCTAAAGAAAGCATCTATCGAGATCGACCGTAAGATTCTTGCTGACATCGCAGTATTCGACAAAGCAGCATTTGCTGTTCTAGTTGAAAAAGCGAAAGCATCTCTATAATTTAGAGTTAGCTTAAAGGTTTAAGAAAAGGAGAACTTCGGTTCTCCTTTTTTATTGCCTGCAATTTGGCTTTGTCATATTCTCTCGCATCTCGCCCCTAATTTTTATTCGCTTGAACACGCATTCTGGTATATAAACATCTACCTAACCTTTAAATGTTAAGCGACCGAAATAAATGACCGCACCGACTACTATGACGTTCTTCGAACGTTTTGAAACTGACATCCTATCTGGCAAGAAGACGATTACTATTCGTGATGAATCTGAGCGAGACTACCAGCCAGGCAGTGTTGTGGAAGTATCGACGCTAGAGCAAGACCGTGTGTTCTGTAATCTTAAGATCATCAGCGTTGAGCCAATTTTGTTTGATGACTTAGGTGAGTTCCATGCTCAGCAAGAGAACATGACGCTGCAAGTACTGAAAGACGTGATTCAAGATATCTACCCGGGTATCTCTCAACTGTATGTGGTTTCTTACGAGCTTGTGTAGCCCGCTTTAAATAGAATTTGTTGATCAATACTGCGTCTAACGCAGAGCAATGATAAAGGGAAGCCACAATGAGTGAATTACAGAGCGAAACAGTTCAGCAAATTTTGCTTCAACTTTATTGTCGTGAGCAAAATGAGCAGCCGTTAATCTCTAGAACTGATCTCGACATTGCTCTTTATGATAGCGAAGGCTTTCTAGCGTGGCGTGACACAAGGCGTAACTTTACGGTCAGTGATATCGAGAATCGAGTTTGGGTGAAGAGCTGCCCCGGCGGTTACATCACTGAAGTGCACTTCAATGCTGACGGTTCTTTGATTGAATATCGTTTGTTCGACCGATTTGAAACAACAGGGCAGTGGCAACTAAAAGACGGTTTGTTACACGTCGAGATTCTGAAGGGTGAGAACTGCTACCAGTTTGCTGTTGTGGCTCGTGCTGACCTTAATATTCACTCTGCGGTTGAGTATAAGAGCGGAGAGCTGCATTCGTACTTGAAGCTTGTTCAAGTTGAAAGCTAAACGCTGGTTCGTTTAATTAGCATATAAAAAAGCCAACAGTGATGTTGGCTTTGTTGTCTTCAATCTGACTGAATACTTCTATTAAGCTTCGAAGTTCGCCAATCGAGTATAAAGCTCGCTGTCTTGATCTTGCTTTGCACAAATCGTCAGTAGGTCTTCAATAAAGTACTTCAATGCACGTGCTTCAATTCGGCGAATACCTTGTTGATGTTCTTCAGTTAGGTAGCCGTAGATAGTCGCAGCGCCAAAGTCACCAAAGATCATCTGACCTTGTTCGTTCACTAAAGTGTTGTGAGCGTATAGATCACCATGAGAGACTTTATTGGCATGAAGGTGTTCAAACACATCAATCATCTGCTCTGTAATGCTATTGATTTGAGCAATTGAAAGTTCGAAACCTTCTGGGAAAGTATCACGCGTGCAAGTCTCGAGTGTTGGTGGTAGCCCTAGGTTGTAGTAGCTGTTTGGAATGAGTTCCATCACCAAAGCTAGGTAATCTTGTTCCTCTACTTGGGCGATAGATTTTACCAAGTTGTTATGGTGTCCAGCCTGCAAGCACGCTTCCAGTTCATCATGTGGGTAGCCGTCACTGGTGACTTCGCCTTTAAACACTTTAACCGCCACTTCCTGTGGAAAATCGAAGTCGCTGTTTAGCCAGCTTGCATGCGAGATCACGCCAGATGCGCCTTGGCCAAGTACTTGATTCAGTGAATAGCTTTGAGAGCTAACCGCAGGCACGCTATCTAAGCTGCTAGGGTGTTTGCAAAACGGGTTACCCGCAAACGCTAACCAAGCCAGTTTTGGTAGCTTGATAAGGAACTCTGGGAATTCAGTCAACTGGTTTGCAGACAGGCGAACTAGCTCAAGGTTGGATAGGTTTTCCATGCTTTCTGGTAACACGCGAATCTTGTTACCCGCCAATGCCAGTTTCTGTAGTCGCGGTCTTTCACCTAGTGAGCTAGGCAGGGCCTCAATCTCATTGTCGGTCAGGATTAACCAACGTAGTTGAGTCGGCAGAGATTGTTCGCTAACGGTTTTGATTTGGTTGGTTTTGAAGCCAACCATTTCGAGCTTAGGAAGTGACCCTAGAACATCAGGCAGGTGCGTAAACAGGTTATTCGACGCGAAGATAATACGCAGGTTAGTTAGCTTTGATAACTCGGCTGGTAGGTCTGACAGCTGATTACCTGAAAGGTCTAGGATCTCAAGAGAATCTGCAAGCTCTATGATTTCTAGAGGGAACTCTGTGAGACCTTCTGATAGTTTTAGACGCTTAATACCTTTAAGTTGCCCTGATTTTAATTGTTCTAGAGTATGCAAACCTTAGCCTTATGAATAGATGTTCGAGGCGAGTAGTTTACTTGTCTCAACCGAGAAAGGCGAGTATCCGGAAGAATACTCGCCTAACTAAGCTCAGTGAACGAATTTACGAAGGTTAAAGCTGTATATGGTTTTGGCTAACGCCGACCTCCTCAACAAAATCGCTATCATGACTGACCAAGATGAATGCGCCTTGGTATTCACGCAGAGCCGAAGCCAATATTTGCTTCGAGTCTATGTCCAAGTGATTGTCTGGTTCATCAAGCAAAAGAAGTGGGGCATCCTGTTTATGGCTGACGATCAACATCGCCAGCTTCATTTTCTCGCCACCACTGAGGTGATCGACTTTTCGATATACCGAGTCACGCCTGAATCCAATTCCCGCTAGTAGTGTTCGCGCGTCGCTCTCTGTTAATACAAAGCTATGCGTTATTAAACTATCGAACATCGTATCGTTGGTGTCTAACAGGCCAAAGTGTTGATCCAAATAGACGGTCGCCCCTAAGCGCTTAATCGAGCCTTTATAATTGGCGTGTTGACCGTGAATCGCTTTTAACAGTGTCGACTTTCCACACCCGTTAGCACCGGTTAGATAACACCGTTCCCCTTGTGATAAAGAGAAACTGATTGGCGCACCAGAGCCGTAAATAAGGCGGCAGTTTTCAACGGTTAACAAAGAGCTCTTTTTACTGTTATTACTCTGTTGTAGATACAAGGCCTGTGGTTTTAGTTGTTCCTTTTGTTCTTTAAGAGATTGAAGCTTATGTTGGTTTTGGTCCTTTAAGTTCTTTTGACTAGTGGCTGATGCTCCTTGCGTTCGTCCTGCTTTATCTTTCATCGCATCCAATAATATCTTGGGTTGGCTACCGGACTTTCTGAGTCGATTACCTTGAGACTCACGTTGCTGTGCTTTTTCCTTATTAGCTTGAGCTTGGCGCTCCAGTCGTTTCTTTTCGGATTGGTGATGTGAAATCTGTTTATCTAGTGCATCGGCCTGATTCGACATTTGTTTGAAGTAGTCATCGTAGTTTCCTTTATAGAAACGTAACCCCAAACTGTTGAGATGGTAGATACCTTCCATTTGTCTCAATAAGCTTCGATCATGGCTGACGACAAGTACCTTACCTTCAAACAACTGGCATTGTTCTAGTAGCCAATTGCGTCCGTCGTTATCCAAATGGTTCGAAGGCTCATCGAGGATCAGTATGTCGTTATTTGATACGAATAGCTGATGAAGCTGTAACAGGGCGAGTTGCCCACCACTCAAAGAGCAACAAAGTGTGTTCAAATCACGAGTGATCTTTAATGTACCTAGCAACTGCTGGGTACGCGCCTCTAAATCCCAATCATCGCCAACGATATTGAAGTGCTGCAGTTCACAGCTACCTTGTTCTATGGCGCTTAACGCTTCTAACTTTTCGGTGAGTCCTAAGAAGTCAGCGATGGTGATGTTGGTATCCAGTAGCGTTGATGGTAACTGAGAGTAAAAGCCGATTGAACCTTGGCGCGAAACACTGCCCGTTGTGGGCTGTTTTTGTCCAACGAGCAACGAAAGTAACAATGACTTTCCAGCCCCATTTCTTCCGACTAGGCCTGTGAGGCGAGTGCTCAAATTAAAGGTGATGTTTTTGAATAACCACTCACCAGTATCGAGTTGGAATGAGAGATTATTGGCTAAAATAGTAGGCATAAAAATACCTCCCTTTACGTATATACGAATAAAAGGGGTGAGGCGCTTTTTCTATATAGAACCCTACACAGAATTCTATGTATAGATCGCCAAAGACGTTACTTAGGTAGTATGCCAATCAAAGATAGGAAATAGGGTGTTGATCTGATTTCTGTCTTTGAGGTACTAATCTTAAAGATGTTTGTTTGTCAAAAAACGGATCTTTAAGAGCTTGATTTGTCGCGAAAATAGATGATGAAGTAACGCCCACTAACCCCGAGTGTCCAAATGATTTTTATAAAAATAAATCGGATGTCAGGATGTTAGTACTTCATTATGGCGTTATTCTCTTTTGAAATGATGGTGGGATGGTACTGAAAGAACGTACTCTGAGTCAATATGTTGAGGTGATTAAATTGTGTTCAAATAATTAAAGCGCCTTTGTGGCGCTTTAGTGATCATTATTGGAAATCAGTTGAGTCTAGAACTTATATCTTTGGGTTTAGAGCTTAGAGCTTAGAGCTTAGAGCCTTGGGCTTAAAGCTACTTGGTTTGCCCACCAACGGCGCGCCAACACATATCAAAGCTATCGTTGATGTACTTCGATGTTTGCTCTGGTGGAGACTCGCTTTGTTCAATCAGCCAGTTTGCACAAATCAGAAAGTGGCTATGAATGAAGTGTCTAACAAGGTTAATGTCCAACACCATCAATTCACCATCTTGTTGCCCTTTCAAAATGATCTCGTCTAGCGATGCGAACATCTGTGAAACAATCACTTCTCGAGTTTGAGTCGTTGGGTCGAAATGAACATTGGTGAAGAACTTCATCGCAACCGGATTCTCTAATGCCCACTCAATTCCTGTGATCCACATGAACTTAAAGGTTTGGTAGCGATCTTCTACAGCCACATCAGTGTGCGGTTGAAGGGTCGAGAATAGCTCTAGCTTCAGCTCGCGAAACAGTTCATCAATCAATAGAGATTTATTCTCGAAGTGGTGGAACAACGTCGCTTTTGCCACGCCGGCTGTTTTCGCTATTTGTCCGGTAGATGTGCCCTCTAGCCCTTGTTGAGAGAAGAGCAGGAGTGCAGCATCTAGGATTTTTTGTCTTTTGGTGATCATCTATTGAGTACTTTGAACATCAGTTTCTTGATTGGGTTGTTGTAAGGAGGATGCATTAACTTGGTGAAGTTGATTTTTCCTCTACTTAGAACGGTTTTGGCATGGCTAAGGGTCTTGAAGCCCTCAATGCCGTGATAGTGTCCCATGCCTGAAGGGCCGATGCCACCGAATGGTGCGTCTTCTGCAGCCACATGCACCAAAGAATCATTAATACACACGCCGCCAGAGTGCGTGTCTGATAAAAGCTTGTCTTGGGTTTCTTTATTATGGCTCATTAGGTACAGAGCCAGTGGGCGTTCTCTCTCTGTGATGTAATTGATTGCTTCTTCGATGGAATCATAAGGCACGATAGGCAAAACAGGACCAAACAGCTCTTCTTGCATCGCGAGCATCTCATCGTTCACTTCGGTGAGAAGGTGCGGCGTCATTCTGTGGTTTACATCGTCTTGTGCTTGTTCGGTTACCGTGTGAATAACCGCGCCTTTGGCTTGTGCGTCTTCAATGACACCTTTCAAGCGATTGTATTGGCGCATGTTGATCACTGAGGTTAAGTCTTTGCTCTCAATACCGGCTTTATAAAGCTTCTTGAAATAACGCTTATAGGCTGTGATGAACTCGTCTGATTTTTCTCGCGGCAATAAGATGTAATCAGGCGCTACACATATCTGGCCAGCGTTTAGACTCTTGGCAAACAAGATACGTTCAACAGCGTCAGCTACATCAAAGTCAGGGGCAATGATGGTTGGAGATTTGCCGCCTAATTCCAAGGTAACTGGTGTTAAGTTGTTAGCCGCTGCTCTCATAACGTGTTTACCCACAGCGGTTGAGCCTGTGAAAAGGATATGGTCAAACGGCAGTTGGCTAAATTTAGCGGAAACGTCAGCTTCGCCTTCGATAATCGCAACCTGATCTTCACTAAAGCCTTCGGCCAACATCGCTTTTAAAATTCGGTTGGTCGCTGGAGTAAACTCCGACATCTTGAGCATCGCCGTGTTGCCCGCTGCTAACGCTGTGATCAGAGGGCCTAAAGAGAGCATGACTGGGAAGTTCCAAGGCACGATGATACCAACCACACCTACTGGCTGATAATGCACAGTAATCTTGGCTGGTGTTAGCATCAAGCCGGCTTTTCGACGTGAAGGCTTCAACCACTTCTTCAGGTTTTTATCACTGTAATTGATCTGGTGTAGGGAAGGGGTGATGTCAGCAATTAAGCTGTCGTGCTCTGCTCGATGGCCATAATCTTCTGATACCGCTTCAATTAACTGCTCTTGGTAGCGCATTAATAGTTTTTTCAAGACTGAGAGATCATTTCGTCTCTGATCAAGTGTTGGATTAACGTTGTTACGGTAGTGATCTTGTTGTCGGTTGAATATTTGATCCATGTCGTTGGTGCTCGACGTGTTTGGTTCAAGGTCTAGATTATGGCTCATAGTATCCCCTAAATTCGAAGGCTGACCGATTGGTTGGTCAGTTAAAATTACAAGAAGATTGAACCGAATACAAGATATGCGCGAGAAAAGTTCAAAAATTGAGCGGTTACAACATTGAAGTGAGCGAGTTCTAGTAGGAAGAATGAAGTGTTTATCGGCATCGAATCGCGGGACACAAGCTGTGTTGGTGATAGCGAGAGTTCAGATTGTGAAGTGCTTATATTTGTCACAACTCTGACTTAACCTCACTCAATTTACTAAAAATCTTTTGGTTTCTGCACATTTTTTCTCCCTAATTTAATGTGAGAAATTGCTTTATATTTAATGCGCTTCAGCCTGTTTTTACCCTAAAACCTTGTAATTCCTTACCTGTCATTTTAAGTCGATCTGTCGATAAAAAAACGTAATCGTCACCACAAATATCAATGGTTGGACTCGCTCTTAATAATATCGGTTAATGCAGCCAACAAATCGTTTTTGAACGCTTTTTGTTGGGTTATACCTCGCTATTCCAAAGAGGTATCTTCTGTCGATGGCCCTATAGTGTGAGGTCTCTAGAATTGGAAAATTCGGTTAATTTGGAACGCATCCGTGCTGAGTATAATGTAAAGCACTGGAGCCAAGGTTTTTATGGAATTGATGATAACGGTGAGGTGTATGTTTCACCGAGCGAGACGGATCATCAAGTCCCACTAAGTAAGATCGTAAAACAGTTAGAGCAAAGAAATATTGGTTTACCTGCTCTTGTGCGTTTTCCTCAAATAGTGCATCAACGTGTGCACAATATCTGTAACGCATTTAACCAAGCGATCGACGAATATCAGTACGACAATCGTTACCTACTTGTTTATCCGATTAAAGTTAACCAACAAAAAGAAGTGGTTGATGAGATCTTAGCGAGCCAAGCTCAATTAGAGCAAAAGCAGCTAGGACTAGAGGCGGGCAGCAAACCTGAACTATTAGCGGTATTGGCGCTGGCTCAAAAAGCGAGCTCTGTGATCGTGTGTAACGGTTACAAAGACAGAGAATACATCCGTCTTGCGCTGATTGGCGAAAAGCTAGGCCACAAAGTCTTTATCGTTCTAGAGAAGTTGTCTGAGCTTGATCTTGTTCTTTCTGAAGCGAAAGCACTTGGCGTAAAACCTCGTTTGGGTTTACGTATTCGTCTTGCTTCTCAAGGTGCAGGTAAATGGCAAGCAAGTGGTGGTGAGAAGTCGAAATTCGGTTTGTCTGCATCACAAGTGCTTACTGTTATCGAACGCTTGAAAGCCGAAGACCAGCTGGATGTACTTGAACTCGTGCACTTCCACCTAGGTTCACAAATGGCAAACATTCGTGACGTGCGAAATGGCGTGAGTGAAGCGGCTCGTTTCTACTGTGAACTGCGTGATATTGGCGCTCAACTGAAGTTCTTAGATGTTGGTGGTGGCTTGGCAGTCGATTACGACGGCACGCGTAGCCAATCTTCAAACTCAATGAATTACGGCTTGCTTGAGTACGCTCGTAACATCGTGATGACAGTAGGGGATATTTGTAAACTCTACAATCAGCCACAACCTGTGATTATTTCGGAGTCTGGTCGCTCACTGACTGCGCACCATGCTGTGTTGATCACCAACGTGATTGGTACTGAAAGCTACTCACCGGAAGATATGGCTGCGCCAGAAGCAGACGCACCACTGTTGCTAAACAACATGTGGAAGAACTTCTTGGAGTTAGATGCAGGTAATGATGACCGCGCGCTGATTGAGATCTACAACGACACGCAAAGTGATATCGCAGAAGCACACAACCAATTTGCGACAGGCATGCTGAACCTTCAGCACCGTGCTTGGGCAGAACAGATGTCTTTGCGTATTAACTATGAACTTAGCTCTCGTATGAGTACTAAGAACCGCTACCACCGTCCAATCTTGGATGAGTTGAGTGAGCGTTTGGCTGATAAGTTTTTCGTGAACTTCTCTTTGTTCCAATCGTTGCCAGATGCTTGGGGTATCGATCAGGTGTTCCCTGTATTGCCTCTAAGTGGTTTGGACAATGCGGACGAGCGACGCGCGGTAGTACTGGATATCACATGTGATTCTGACGGTACGATCGATCAGTATGTTGACGGCCAGGGCATTGAAACAACGTTGCCAGTTCCAGCATGGAACCCAGACGAACCTTACCTGATGGGCTTTTTCCTAGTAGGCGCATACCAAGAGATCTTGGGTGATATGCATAACCTATTTGGTGATACGCACAGTGTTGTGGTGAATGTTGATGAAAGTGGTCAAGCGAATATCGACTACATCAACGAAGGCGACACGGTTGAAGACATGATGCGTTACGTTCATATCGATATGGACCTAATTCGTCAGAAGTACAAAGAATTGGTCACCGCGAAAGTACCAGCGCAAGAGCAGCAAAGCGTACTTGAAGAGTTAGAGCAAGGCTTGATGGGTTACACCTATCTTGAGGATTTTTAATGAACGATCTATTTACGAAACCAGATTACTCGTTGTACTCCAATGCGATGACGTTTATGCGTCGTCCATTGGTGCAAAACCCAATCGACAACGATGCTGATGTGGTTGTGTTGGGCGCGCCGTTAGATATGGCGACGTCTGGTCGTCCGGGTGCTCGTATGGGACCTGATGCGATTCGTCGTGCGTCAGTAAACTTGGCGTGGGAAGGTAAAAAATTCCCTTGGGACTTCAATGTATTTGAACACACCTCGGTCATTGATGCTGGCGACCTTGTGTTTGATTGCGGTGATGCAGAAGACCTAACTCAACGTTTAGAAGCAGCTGCTGATGCGATTCTAAACAGTGGTAAAACTCTGTTAGGTTTAGGTGGCGATCACTTCATTACACTGCCTTTGTTAAGAGCATATGGCAAGAAGTACGGTGAGATGGCTCTGATTCACTTCGACGCGCACACTGACACTTACAGTCAGGGGAGTCGTTACGATCACGGTACTATGTTCTACCATGCGCCAAATGAAGGTTTAATTTCGCCTGAACATTCAGTGCAAATTGGTATTCGTACAGAGTACAAGCCGGAAGGGCACGGCTTTAACGTTATTAACGCGATGCAAGCGAACGACATGAGCGTGGACGATATCATTGCTCAAGTGAAAGGTATTGTTGGTAATAAGCCAGTGTACTTAACGTTTGATATCGATTGTCTGGATCCTGCTTTTGCTCCGGGTACCGGCACACCAGTATGTGGTGGTTTGAACTCAGATAAAGTGCTCAAAATCATCCGTGGCTTACAGGGTATCAACATGGTTGGTATGGACGTTGTAGAAGTTTCTCCAGCGTATGACCAAAGCGAGATTACAGCACTGGCTGGTGCAACTATCGCACTTGAGCTGCTTTATGTTTGGACGGCAAATCGCCTCGCTAAATCATAGTGTTTGATTGTTAAAAGCGTAACGCTACATACTGATTTTAAAGCCCACTAAGTTTCAACTTAGTGGGCTTTTTTGTTTTGCCGAGCAACAAAAATTCTATTCTCGCATCTCAGTAAGTAGTCTTTTCTTGGCTGTGAACTAATAGGCTAAAAGGCTCGTATTCTACGGTCTATCTCATGATTTGTGAGCGAAAAATCATCACATTGATTCTGAGAGGTGTCTCAAAGATGGGACTTGCCTCTGCTTTACTAAGGATGCAGAGCTTACCGCTATTAATGCCCTGTATTCGCTAATGATTTATCAACTTTGTTACTGTATATATTTATAAAACGAAGATGTGTATTTATATTGCGCGCTCATTTGCATATTAATCAGCATCCTACTAACTTTTGACTAGGGTTTTTAAGCCTTGAAAGAATACTTGGATTTGCGAAAAGATGTCTCTTCGCACAGACATGGCATTTTTTATGGGGAAGACTAGGCTTAAGGGTAAGTAAACTATAAAAAAACAGGCGAAACGGAACTGACTCATCACATACATCATTCTACGTAATTGATTGTTAATGCAGAGAATAAGTTCTGAATATAATTTAAGCCTGAAACCGTTATTACTATCATTTTCACGATGTTGGGCAATACAGCATTTTGTGACCTCGGGGGATATATGGGTATTGAAGTTTCGCGCCAAGCTGCAGTTGTAGAGGCAGTGAGTGGAGAAGTCATTGCGGTTAAGTCTGATGGAAGCGCACGAAAAATTTCAGTTGGCGATATTATTCGTGAAAACGAGATTGTTATCACTGCAAACCAAGCAGAGCTGTTATTAGGTAACCCAAACGGTGTCACTGAGGTGGCAAGTAATTGTGTTGGCTGTGTTGATCAAGACTTAGTGTGGGCTGATGCTCCTATCGCTGGAGAAGTTAATTTTGACTTACAGCAAGCCGATGCAGGAGATTTTGATGATGATGAATTTGCTGCTATCCAAGAAGCCATTTTAGGTGGTGCCGATCCGACCCAAATCTTAGAAGCAACGGCTGCGGGGGGCGGATTAGGTTCTGCAAACGCTGGCTTTGTGACGATTGACTACAACTACACCGAAACTCATCCGTCGACATTTTTTGAGACCGCAGGTCTAGCAGAACAAACGGTTGATGAAGACCGAGAAGAGTTCAGAACAATAACCCGTTCATCGGGAGGTCAATCAATCAGTGAAGTGCTCACCGAAGGCTCCATTTCTGGCAATACCTACCCCCAATCTATTACAACTACCGAAACGATTATTGCTGGTAGTTTAGCGCTCTCCCCTGATTCTTTTGTTCCAGAAGCACTGTCTCTCGCTTCGCTACTCACAGAGCTAAACAGTGATATTACTTCAAGTGGTCAACCCGTTACGTTTACTTATGATGCGGCGACGAACTCTATCATTGGTGTTCAAGGCACCGATGAAGTATTACGCATCGACATCGATGTTGTTAGTGTTGGAAACAACGCTGAGCTTTCATTGACCACAACGATTTCTCAACCAATTGATCACGTAACGTCTGTTGGTGGCGGTCAGGTTTCCTATACAGGCGATCAAATTAACATCACTTTTGATATTCAAGGTGAAGACACCGCCGGAAACCCATTAGCAACACCAATTAATGCGCAAGTTGCCGTGGTTGATGGGGGCGATCCGTCTGCTGAAAGTGTGAATATCAGTAACGTAGAAACTAGCAGTGCAGCAATTGAAGGAACGTTCTCCAATATTGGTAGTGATAATCTTCAATCAGCTGTATTTGATGCTGGTGCACTGGACCAGTTTGATGGGTTGCTCAGTGATAATCAAAATACGCTTGCCAGACTTTCTGATGATGGAACAACGATTACTCTGTCCATCCAAGGTCGAGGTGAGGTTGTTCTCACTATCTCACTAGATACCGATGGTACTTATAAATTCGAGCAGTTTAATCCAATAGAACAAGTGGGCACCGATTCACTGACGTTCGATTTACCGATCACGATTACCGATTTCGACCAAGATGTTGTAACCAATAACATCAACATTGTTATCACTGATGGCGATAGCCCAGTCATTACTAATGTCGACAGTATTAGTGTCGATGAAGCAGGCATCATTGGTGGCTCACAAGAGGGAACCGCGCCTGTAGCGGGGAGCGGAAGTATCACTGCCGATATTTTCGAAAGCGACATCATCGACCATTATGAACTGGAGCCGACGGAATTTAATACGGGTGGCAGCTTGGTTTCAAATGGTGAGGCTGTGCTACTTGAGCTGATTGATGAAACCAACGGTGTAAGAACTTACGAAGGTTATGTTGAGGTCAATGGTTCGAGAATTACGGTCTTTGACGTTAAAATTGATAGCCCTTCATTGGGGAGCTACGAATTTAATCTGTATGAAGACCTTTCACATCAAGGCGCTGAAGATACGCTGCTAACTTTTGCATTGCCAATTTATGCTGTTGATGCCGATGGCGACCGTTCTGCACTGTCTGGAGGCTCTAGTACACCAGAAGCCGCTGAGATCCTCGTTAATGTTAAAGACGATGTACCAGTGATGACAGCACCTACAGGGGAAACAGTTGTCGATGAGGATGACCTCACTGGTATTGGTTCCGATCAATCTGAAGACACCATTATTAATGGATTATTCACGGTTGATGAAGGCGCCGATGGTGTTGCGAAGTATGAACTGGTTGATGAAGATTTGGTTCTGACTGGCTTAACCTCTGATGGAGAAAGTCTAGAGTGGCAAGCTGTTTCACAAAACGGCACAACATTTACTTATGTTGCTCAAACTGCAACGAGTAATGAAGCGGTGTTCGAGATTATTTTCGATACCTCAGATAACAGTTATCAATTCGAACTGTTTAAACCAATTAAACACCCTGATGGCTCGGGTGAAAACACGATTGACCTTAACTTCTCTGTTGTGGCTGAAGATTCCGACCAAGATAAATCGAATGCGGTCGATCTGCAGATCACGGTGACGGATGATGTGCCAACCATCACTGATACGACGGTTGCGAGTACGTTTGTCGTTGATGAAGATGATTTAGGCTCTGTTGTCGTTCAAGCGACAGGCTCGTTTGTTACCACAGAAGGTGCAGACCAAGCTGAGGTTTACGAACTACGCAATATCTCATCGCTGGAAGCGACGCTATCGTCGGGCAATGAAGGTATTGAGATCACTGAGATCACAGGTGCTGCTAACACGACGACCTACCAAGGTGCAACTGACGCGAGCGGAACGCCAATCTTCACATTAGTGCTGACTGATGATGGTGCTTACACGTTTACCTTGCTTGGTCCTCTCAATCACGCTACGACACCGAGCAACCTCGATACATTAACAATACCGTTTGATGTTGTTGCTGTTGATCGTGATGGCGATGATTCTAACCAATATGTATTGCCAATCGAGGTGCTCGATGCTGCGCCAGTAATGACGGCGCCGACTGGTGAAATGGTTGTCGATGAAGACGATCTTACTGGTATTGGTTCAGATCAATCTGAAGATACCATTATTAATGGGTTATTCACGGTTGATGAAGGCGCCGATGGTGTTGTGAAGTATGAACTGGTCGATGAAGATTTGGTTCTGACTGGCTTAACCTCTGATGGAGAAAGTTTAGAGTGGCAAGCTGTGTCACAAAGCGGCACAACCTTCACTTATGTTGCTCAAACAGCAACGAGTAATGAAGCGGTGTTCGAGATTATTTTCGATACCTCGGATAACAGCTATCAATTCGAATTGCTTAAACCACTTAAGCACCTTGATGGCGCGGGTGAAAACGCGATTAACCTTAACTTCTCTGTTGTAGCTGAAGATTTCGACCAAGATAAATCGAATGCGATCGATTTGAAGATCACGGTGACGGATGATGTGCCAAGCATCACTGATACGACAGTTGCGAGTACGTTTGTCGTTGATGAAGGCGATTTAGGCTCTGTTGTCGCTCAGGCGGCAGGCTCGTTTGTTACCTCAGAAGGAGCAGACCAAGTAGAGGTTTACGAACTACGCAATATCTCAACGCTAGAAGCGACGCTATCGTCGGGCAATGAAGGTATTAAGATCACTGAGATCACAGGTGCCACTAACACGACTACCTACCAAGGGGCAACTGACCCAGGTGGGACGCCAATCTTCACATTAGTGCTGACTGATGACGGTGCTTATACGTTTACCTTGCTTGGCCCTCTCAATCACGCTACGACACCAAATAACCTCGATACATTAACAATACCGTTTGATGTTGTGGCCGTTGATGGTGACGGCGA
>NZ_JBFRJZ010000054.1:53544-55951 GCF_041469125.1 Vibrio sp. 10N.286.51.E5
GTTGTCGCTCAGGCGACAGGATCGTTTGTTACCACGGAAGGTGCAGACCAAGTAGAGGCTTACGAACTACGTAATATCTCAACGCTAGAAGCGACGCTATCGTCGGGCAATGAAGGTATTAAGATCACTGAAATCACAGGTGCTGCTAACACGACCACCTACCAAGGTGCAACGGACTCAGGCGGAACGCCAATCTTCACATTAGTGCTGACTGATGACGGTGCTTATACGTTTACTTTACTTGGCCCTCTCAATCACGCTACGACACCAAATAACCTCGATACATTAACAATATCGTTTGATGTTGTAGCCGTTGATGGTGACGGCGATGATTCTAACCAATATGTATTGCCAATTGAGGTGCTCGATGATGCGCCAACTATCACTGATACGACTGTTGGGAGTACATTTGTCGTTGATGAAGATGATCTTGGGTCTGTGGTGTCTCAAGCGACAGGTGCATTTGTTACCACAGAAGGTGCTGACCTAGTAGAAGTTTACGAACTGCGTAATATCTCAGCTCTTGAATCGACATTAACCTCTGGAACTGAAGCGATTTCTATTACAGAAATCACAGGGGCGGCTAACACGACGACCTATCAAGGTACGACGACAAGCGGGACTCCTATCTTCACGCTCGCGCTAGCGAATGATGGCTCTTATACCTTTACGTTGTTAGGTCCTCTAAATCATCCTACAAGTCCGAATTCCAATACCTTAACGATTCCATTCGATGTCGTTGCGGTTGATGGCGATGGCGATGATTCTAACCAATATGTATTGCCAATCGAGGTGCTCGATGATGCGCCAGTAATGACGGCGCCGACTGGTGACATGGTTGTCGATGAAGACGATCTTACTGGCATTGGTTCAGATCAATCTGAAGACACCATTATTAATGGATTATTCACGGTTGATGAAGGCGCCGATGGTGTTGCGAAGTATGAACTGGTTGATGAAGATTTGGTTCTGACTGGCTTAACCTCCGATGGAGAAAGTCTAGAGTGGCAAGCTGTTTCACAAAACGGCACAACATTTACTTATGTTGCTCAAACTGCAACGAGTAATGAAGCGGTGTTCGAGATTATTTTCGATACCTCGGATAACAGCTATCAATTCGAACTGTTTAAACCAATTAAGCACCCTGGTGGCGCGGCTGAAAACACCATTGACCTTAATTTCTCTGTTGTGGCTGAAGATTCCGACCAAGATAAATCGAATGCGGTCGATCTGCAGATCACGGTGACGGATGATGTGCCAACCATCACTGATACGACTGTTGCGAGTACGTTTGTCGTTGATGAAGATGATTTAGGCACTGTTGTCGCTCAGGCGACAGGCTCGTTTGTTACCACAGAAGGTGCTGACCAAGCTGAGGTTTACGAACTACGCAATATCTCAACGCTGGAAGCGACGCTATCGTCGGGCAATGAAGGTATTAAGATCACTGAGATCACAGGTGCCGCTAACACGACCACCTACCAAGGCGCAACTGACGCGAGCGGGACGCCAATCTTCACATTAGTACTGACTGATGATGGTGCTTACACGTTTACCTTGCTTGGTCCTCTCAATCACGCTACGACACCGAGCAACCTCGATACATTAACCATACCGTTTGATGTTGTTGTTGTTGATCGTGATGGGGATGATTCTAACCAATATGTATTGCCAATCGAGGTGCTTGATGGTGCGCCAGTAATGACGGCGCCGACTGGTGAAATGGTTGTCGATGAAGACGATCTTACTGGTATTGGTTCAGATCAATCTGAAGGTACCATTATTAATGGGTTATTCACGGTTGATGAAGGCGCCGATGGCGTCGTGAAGTATGAGTTGGTCGATGAAGATTTGGTTCTGACTGGCTTAACCTCTGATGGAGAAAGTTTAGAGTGGCAAGCTGTTTCACAAAGCGGCACAACATTTACTTACATTGCTCAAACAGCAACGAGTAATGAAGCGGTGTTCGAGATTATTTTCGATACCTCGGATAACAGCTATCAATTCGAACTGTTTAAACCAATTAAACACCCTGATGGCTCTGATGAAAACACGATTGACCTTAACTTCTCTGTTGTTGCAGAAGATTTCGACCAAGATAAATCGAATGCGATCGATCTGAAGATCACAGTGACGGATGATGTGCCAACCATCACTGATACGACGGTTGCGAGTACGTTTGTCGTTGATGAAGGCGATTTAGGCTCTGTTATCGCTCAGGCGGCAGGCTCGTTTGTTACCACGGAAGGTGCAGACCAAGTCGAGGTTTACGAACTACGCAATATCTCAACGCTGGAAGCGACGTTATCGTCGGGCAATGAAGGTATTAAGATCACTGAGATCACAGGTGCCGCTAACACGACCACCTACCAAGGGGCAACTGACCTAGGTGGAACGCCAATTTTTA
>NZ_JBFRJZ010000055.1:0-75407 GCF_041469125.1 Vibrio sp. 10N.286.51.E5
CTGTCTCTTATACACAAATCCCTAAGCCACGCTTGGGGATTTTTTTTGAACTATTTTTAGGTTTCATGATCTGATCATCTAAGCAATGACAAGGATGATTATCATGACCTATATAGAGCCAACCCTCTGGGCACAAAAACAGTTCGGTCAAGCCCACCTAAATGACCCTAGACGCACTCAAAGACTCGTTACTCTCGCAGCCTCACTGGCCGAGCAACCTGGTGTACCCGTCTCGAAACTCATTATCTCCCCTGCTGAAATGGAAGGGGCTTATCGCTTCATCCGTAATGAGCAAATCAAAGCAGAAGATATCGCAGAAGCGGGGTTTTATGTCACCGCACAAGAAGCATTAGAGCAACAAACACTTCTTGCCTTAGAAGACACCACTTCTCTCAGTTACTCCCATCGCAGCATTCGAGATGAACTCGGGCACTCCAATCAAGGCAACCGACATCGCGCCATGTTCGTACACTCAACCTTACTTTTTGCTCCCGACACTCAATCTGTTATTGGTTTAATTGAACAACAGCGCTGGACTCGTGATATAGAAAAGCGAGGCCAAAGGCACCAGCATGCGACTCGACCATACAAAGAGAAAGAAAGTTATAAGTGGGAACAAGCCTCTCGCCATGTCGCTGAGCGACTTGGCGATAAAATTTCGGATGTCATTTCTGTGTGCGATAGAGAAGCCGACCTATTTGAATACCTCACTTACAAGCGAGAGCAACAACAAAGGTTCATCGTTCGCTCAATGCAAAGCCGCTGTATTGAAGAGCATGATAATCGTCTTTATAGCTATGCCTCTACCCTGTTATCAGCCGGAGAGAAAGTGCTCGAAATACCGCAAAAAGGGGGGCGTAAAGCTCGCAAGGCTCATTTAGATATCAAATATGCCCCCGTGACACTCAAGTCTCCTGCTAACAAGAAAGAGTTCGATAACATTCCGCTTTACTACGTGGGATGTATAGAACAAGGAGAGAGTAGCGATAAGCTCGTATGGCACTTACTGACTTCTGAGCCGATAACGAGCAAGGAAGAGGCACTCAAAATCGTCAGTTATTATGAGCGGCGCTGGCTGATAGAAGATTTTCATAAAGTCTGGAAAAGTGAAGGGACAGAGGTTGAGCAACTGAGAATGCAAAGTAAGGACAACTTAGAGAGGCTCAGCGTTATTTTGGCTTTTATCGCGACTCGGTTACTCCAGTTGAGGTTTATGAATGAATCAGACGAGTTATCTAAGACCAGTTGTGAGCGGGTATTAAGAGGCAAAGCGTGGAAGTTAATGTGGCTCAAGTTGGAGAAGAAAGAACTACCGAAAGAAGCGCCTAATATATCATGGGCTTACAACGGTATTGCTCGGTTAGGTGGTTGGAAGAATACCAAGCGAACGGGGCGCGCTTCTATAAAGACGTTATGGCAAGGATGGTTTAGGTTACAAACCATCCTTGAAGGGTATGAACTCGCTAAGTCTCTTGATTAACCAGACTTGTGATCAAGAGACAGGCTCATATGAGCAGGCTTTTTAATATCTGCTAACAAATGAGACTGTAGACTGTATTGTCTAACAAACAGATGAAAAAAAGCTCGCTAATACGAGCTTCTTTATCATTCAAATTTGTTTGGTATTACGATTTAGCCGCCGCTTTCGCTTGTTCAGCACGCTTACGGCGAATTTCTTTTGGATCGGCTAACAGTGCTCGATAAATTTCGATACGATCTTTATCTCGAACGGTTGCATCTAACTTAACGTTGCGGCTGTATACGCCAACTTTATTTTTCGCCAAGTCGATTTCTGGATACAACTCTAAAACACCAGACTGCGCAATAATCTCTTCAACGGTCGCGTTCTTATTTACCACTAAGGTAAATACACGCTGCTCATGTGGAAGCGCAAACACAACTTCTACGTGGATCATATCTGATTCAATAGTCATGGCTTAGTAAACCTGTTTCGCTCGTTGAGTAAAAGCACTGACCATATTGCTTGTCAGTTCATTGAAAATCTTGCCAAATGCCATTTCAATCATTCGACTAGAAAATTCAAACTCTAGTTTAAGTTCAACCTTACATGCTTGGTCGTCTAGAGGAGTGAAATACCAGCCCCCCTCCAGCTTCTTAAACGGGCCATCTACCAGCTCCATTAAAATTTCAGCACCATCCGCCATTCGATTCGACGTAGTGAATGTTTTACTGATACCAGCTTTAGAGACATCAACCGAAGCCACCATCGCGGAATCTGAAGATTCGATCACACGAGAACCAGAACATCCTGGCAAAAACTCAGGATAACGAGCAACATCATTGACCAAGCTGAACATCTGGTCGGCACTAAAAGACACTAATGCTGAACGAGTAACCTTTGGCATATAGACTCCTGTTAAAGACAGCGTTACATTAACACAAACTGCAATTTTAATTGTATTGGGCCAGAGCGCAAATAAAAAGGATTCCCCATCTAGGGCGCATTCCGTATAATGAGGCCATTATGGCAAAGAATAAATCAAAATCAAAAGCCGGTAGTAATACCATTGCGCTTAATAAGAAAGCTCGCCACGAATATTTCATCGATGATGAGATAGAAGCGGGGCTTGAGCTACAAGGCTGGGAAGTAAAATCCCTACGTGAAGGCAAAACCAATATCGCAGAAAGCTACGTATACATCCGAGATGGCGAAGCATTCATCAGTGGTATGACGATTACTCCGCTAACTCAAGCGAGTACTCATATCGTGGCGAACCCAACACGTATCCGTAAACTATTAATGTCGAGAAAAGAACTCGACAACCTTATCGGTCGTATTAACCGTGAAGGCATGACGCTTGTCGCAACCGCACTTTACTGGTCTCGCTCTTGGGCGAAGATTAAAGTTGGCGTAGCGAAAGGTAAAAAGCTGCACGATAAACGTACTGATATGAAAGAAAAAGATTGGGCGAGAGATAAAGCACGAATTATGAAGAGTAATTTGCGTTAATTTTAAGCACTTAAACGCACAGTGCTAGACAGGGTAAGCTTTTCTGGTACTATGCAAATAACACTTGGGGCTGATTTAGGATTCGACAGGAATTTTGAAGTCTGAGGTGCATGCCGTGGGGCGGTTGGCCACGTTAAAAGCCGCAAAAAAATAGTCGCAAACGACGAAAACTACGCACTAGCAGCTTAATAACCTGCTCAGAGCTCTCTTACCCTAGCTTCCGCTCGTAAGACGGGGACCAATAAGAGATCAAACCCAAACTAGCTAGCGTGGCTTCTCCCACCTGAGAGGAAAAGCGCGAATTATAATTCAGGTTAGCCTTTAACTAGCGTGTCGGTTCGCAGGTTGCTGGTGAAATTAAAGATCGACTAAGCATGTAGTACCAATGATGAATGATTTTTGGACGCGGGTTCAACTCCCGCCAGCTCCACCAAACGTTTGGAAACAGCGTTATTTCAATAGGTTAGCGCCTTTTGGGATAGCGCTGTTTTTGTATGAGTGCCACACTAAAGTGCCACAGTTGCGGCACTCGTAGTATCTCACTTCTTCATTGCCTCGTAGCAATCGTTCAAGAACACCAAATTAACCGCCGTTAAATGCAACGTGTACTTCGTTATGTGCTCAGAGACTTTAATAGGTTCTGGCTTAGCGTGTCCTGCTTTTTCATTTCTGATTGGCGGTACACCTGACTCTAAAGTTTTAGCAAGCCCATTTAAATGCTCTTGAGTATGAGTTTCAAACAACCCTTTATCTTTACATAGAGCTATTAAGTTACTTGCCCCTGCTTTCTTTGGATTGTATTCCCATCCCTCTTTGTCGCAGATAATTTTCATCATGCCTTCAAACGCACGTCCACAACTCATCAAACACTCTTTAAAGTTACTGTGCCTGTAATGTTCGTGTGCCTCTAAAAACTCCTGTCTAGGAGCTTCATAATTCTGCAAGATGTAGAGTGCAGGTTTAACCGCCTCTGCATGAATAAACTGCTCATCTACTTTAATGAGGATTCCATCGCTGTATTCAAACCCAAACCCATCACGCTTCATTCGCTCATTGATTTCTTTCAGTGCATCATCGGGCTTCTGTGTTGCTGAGTCATCGTGAGAATGTCTGTAAAAGTTCTTTCTAACAACGAAATCTATGAACTTACAACTTAACTCTAGCGTGTCTAGGAACTGCTCTAAAGGTGCATTATCAAACATGTTACGCAACCATTGGTCACAGCCACGCTCGAACCCCATCAGCCTATACTCACCATACTCTTTACAAAGAATTTCATAAATTTGCGCGTAAACGCCCTCAGATGGGCATGATGATGTTGCGTAGTAACTACCACCAGACACGTTTGTACCAATTGCCGCAAAGACAATCTGTGTCAACTGCGTTCTGAGTTTCTGGCTAGCCATTTCATACTGATACACTTCAGGGTGCTTCGGCTTATTTCTCGTAGAGTACAAATCAAATACAGCCACGTTTCTTCCTTACTTTAATTATTTTGCTTCCTATTATACCGCCTACTGTGCACCAAGTAACCTATACAATGTTGCCCTGCCTATCTCTAACTCCTTGGCTGCTTTAGCTTTGGGTACACCGTTATCCAATAGCTTCTGCACATCCTCTTTCGTCACCTGTGCTTTCGGTCTACCTATGTGTTTACCAGCTGCCTTCGCTGCTGCTATCCCCTCAGCCTGACGCTCTTTAATCAATTCCCTTTCCATCTGTGCCACTGCTGCCAGTATCCCTAGTACACCTTTCTGCGCTGCACTCATTACACCATCGAATCTCATTCCTTCCTTGTGGAACTGTACCGATACACCTTTCTGGTTCATCTGCTCCACCAGCCCTACAGCATCACCTGCACCGCTACGACAGATACGGTCTAGGCTGTGAACATGCAGCACATCACCATCCCTGACATAATCCAAGCACGCCTGTAGCTGTGGTCTGTCTACTGTCTTAGCTGATACCTTTTCCTCGAACACCTTATCCAGTTTCACATCTGCTAACTGTCTGCTGGTGGACTGCTCTGCTGTACTAACTCGAATGTAACCTACGTTCGCCATGCTTACTCCTAGTGTCTCAAAACCTCTTAGCACTTACAGTGATTGCATGTATCAAAACTCTAAGTCAATACTTTTGAGACAACCTTAGATACAGTGTCATAAGGTATAGTTTTTTATATATCCAGAGTCGCTCTATGAAACTTACCGCACTGCTTAAAAAGCACCTGAGCTAGGACTTTTTACCTCTAAATAAAACCAGGCAATAACAAGTTAAAAATAAAAACCATCATGCCACGCAAAAACAAGAACATAACACCACCAAACAAGCCAAAAACCAACTTAAAATTGACATTATATGCTTAATTAGTGATATTTTATGCCAATCTTAATTATAGCTAAAAACTGACAATGAGCACGACAACCACAACATCGGATACCATCCAAAATAAGACATGGAAAATGCCAGATACTCTGGTGCTAATTTTCTTTATCGCGTTGCTTGCGACTGCAATGACATATGTCATACCTGCAGGCATGTTTGAAACACAAGACATCAGCTATGTTTCTGATGGTGCAGAGAAAACTCGTACCGTTCTAGATCCAGCTTCATTTGCCTATCACACCGACCCCCAAGGCAACCCGATTTACAATACTGTCGGACTATTCGCCAGCGGTGGTGATATCGGCTTAATGAACTTCGTATTTGAAGGTTTAGTGTCTGGATCTAAGTGGGGTTCAGCAATCGGCGTTATCATGTTTATGCTTGTGATTGGCGGTGCTTTCGGCATTGTGATGCGCACAGGTACTATTGATAACGGTATCTTGCGTCTCATAGACAAAACCAAGGGCAGTCAATCTCTTTTCATTCCAGTATTATTTGCACTGTTCTCGCTCGGTGGGGCTGTATTTGGTATGGGTGAAGAAGCCGTCGCCTTTGCCATTATTATCGCGCCGCTAATGGTACGTATTGGCTATGATGGTATTACTACGGTAATGGTGACGTACGTAGCGACTCAGATTGGTTTTGCTGCTTCTTGGATGAACCCATTTTCTGTTGCTGTTGCCCAAGGCATTGCTGGTGTACCTGTCTTATCTGGGGCATCGGTGCGTATCGCTCTATGGGTTTTCTTCACCGCGCTCGGCATCGCTTTTACGATGTGGTATGCGAATTCGGTAAAGAAAGACCCTTCGAAATCTTACAGTAAAGCTGGTGATGTTTACTTCAAGAAGCAACAAGGAGACTTGACTCAATCACGTTGGAATATCGGCGATACGTTGGTGATTCTCACCGTGATAGCGAGCATAACCTGGGTTATTTGGGGTGTAGTGGTTCACGCATGGTACATTCCTGAAATTGCCTCTCAGTTTTTCACTATGGGATTTGTTGCTGGCTTAATCGGTGTTATTTTCCGATTAAATGATATGACCATCAACGACATGGCCGATTCATTTAAGGAAGGCGCAAGTGTGATGCTAGCGCCCGCTATTCTTGTGGGTAGTGCTAAAGGTATCTTGCTGATTTTAGGCGGCGGCAGCGATGCAACCGAGCCAAGCGTACTGAATTCAATCTTAAGCAGTGCGGGCGGTGTGATTAGTGCATTGCCAGAAGCGATGGCTGCTTGGCTGATGTTCGCCTTCCAAGCTATTTTCAACTTCTTTGTAACGTCAGGATCAGGGCAGGCAGCTCTAACGATGCCATTAATGGCGCCACTCGCCGATTTAGCAGGTGTGACTCGTCAAGTCGCGGTTTTAGCATTCCAGCTAGGTGATGGCTTTACCAATATCATCGTCCCAACATCAGCTTCTTTGATGGCAACACTAGGTGTATGCCGCATTGACTGGGGTGATTGGGCAAAATTCTGCTGGCGCTTTATCGTGCTGCTATTCTGCTTGTCGAGCGTTATTATTGTTGCGGCTCACCTGCTGGGTTTTGCATAACAGCGCCTTTCAATATTTACGTGTATCTCAATGGGCAGTTTACTGCCCATTTTTAATCACAGCTTTCAATAACAATCATCCAACACAGACTCAGAATAGATTGTGAACCAGAGACAAAGGAAACTAGTGTGAGAAAAACTACTTATACCAATGATGTTCTAAATGGACACCCTGTAATATCTCAACTCAATGTTGATGACTTACCGATGGGATGCCATCGTTTCTGGTTTGAGGCACAAACTAACGGTGTTGGTCAAAATCATCATTTACCTGTGGTCGTCTATCGCGGTGAGCAAAGTCAAAATGCTCGCAAAATAATGGTAACGGCAGGCGTTCATGGTGATGAATTAAATGGAGTTATTACCGCACAGAAGGTCATTCAAAAGCTCGTAAACGAGGAGATACACGGCACAGTCATCATTATTCCGATGATTAATGTGTCAGGTATGTTGATGCACAGCCGAGATTTTATTTCATCGGATCCGGATGCATCCCCAGCAAACCTTAACCGTATATTCCCTGGAAACCCGAACGGTGATGCCTCACAACGTTTTACACATTCAATTTGGCAGAACCTACTCAGCCATAATGCGGATCTTGCTATCGATCTGCATACCCAAACTCGCGGAGCAGAGTATCCTTTGTATGTCTTTGCCGATTATCGAATCCCCGCAGCAATCAAAATGGCTCGATTGATCAATCCTGACTGTATTTTTGATGATCCAGGTGATGATGGCGTTTTAGAAACGCAGCTCAATAAAAGTGGTACGCCCGCTATCACCGTCGAGGTTGGTTCTGGAAAGGTTTTACAACCCGACCTCATTGAGCGTTCAGTGAATGGCGTGATGAATATCCTGCACTCGGAAAATATCATCTCTACAAAGATAGATCAGCCTCACTATGCCTGCTTTGAAGGCAAAGAAACGGTGACCATTAGAGCCAATGTCGGTGGTTTCGCTCTCCCTCAAGTTAAGGTCAGTGAATCAGTACAATCAAAACAATTGATTTCAATTCAATATGATAGTTTTGGTTCTGAAAAACAACGTTATTACGCCCCTGCTGATGGCTATGTACTCAGTGTCAATCAAGATCCGATGCGTGAACCGGGCGCTTTGTTAGTCAGACTATTGAAGTAACACGTCACTTCATCAAATGGCTCTTTACTGATGGCATTTGAGTCGTTAACCCATATTGTGAAAAGGGGATAACTCGGCAGAGCTATCCCCTTATTATTACTTATAAATATTAATCACTTACTGTGATCGGTATGACTATGATTAGTATTACTGCTGAGAAAGCCCAGTACCACTGCGCCAACCATGACTGCACAAACAATGGCAAATAGACGTGTCATTTGTGCCGAGAGGGACGCAGATCCTGGGTGGCTGATGATCTGATAAGCCAAGGTCGTAAAATTAGTAAACAAGAGCTGATAAATCGTCAGATTCGCCTGCCGCCTGATAGCAAAACACGCAAGTTGCAAACCACACACCAAACTCACGCCATAAATAACCAAGATTGGAGCGCCTGACACCATCATGATCATCACAGGTAACGTAAACAGAATGCCAACGCCAGTGGTGACAAGCTTGTTTCGGCTGAATGTACGGTGGTCGTGATTCGATGGGCTTTTCAACATACTGCCAAGCGTAATCGCAATCAACATCGTTTGTGACACCGAATTTCCTACCAAAATCGCCAGCACAACCACAACCGCGGTCGCTTTAAATGCAACCATGATATAGTCACCAGTAGTGGGCGCATCGGAAACGGCCGCAGTCGGAAGGACATTCACTTCATCCCCCGGGAACAACCAGAACCCCAAGTAAGTGACGATCAAAGCTATCACCAGCTTTTCAAAGAACAATAGGGGCAATCCCGCCATTGGGAGATGCATCTGCTTGTTGACCACCACCATCACGATGACCACGATAATGGTCAGTGTCGCGATGATATCTTTTGTATTCTGATGGCTACGCTGATAACTCCAGAACAGCAATAGCCAGCAATAGAGGACAAAACCGGTTGGCGAGTCGACCAATACACTACCAAAAAACACCACACCAAAGCTGATTAAGATTAATGCAACAATCACCTTTAATATTAAATTAATCGGTGGTTTGGATGGCATCAATGTCATGAACATCACAACAAATATGGGCGACAAAACAGCGAGCATCTGCCCACTTTGTTGATGGTAGAACAATAGCGAAAGCGGCAGTAACACCAATCGAATAATGGAGTTAGCTGAGCTATGAAACATAAGTCCACACGCTTAGAATTCTCATCCAAAGCTGAGCAAGCCACTCACCTGGGGTACTTTGCTCTGTCATGACAGCCACTGTGGCTTGTGAACCAAAACGAATGTTGCTTGGAACCTCGCCATGATCAAACACAATATTGACTGGGTAGCGCTGCGCGGCAATAGAATTGGTGTCTGAATTTAAAAAGCCAGTCTCTTGGTCAGTGCTATTGCTGCCACCCGTTCCCCAACCAATGCTATCAACCGTGCCGTATAGCACTCGCCCCGGTAACGCATCCAATACGATCTCAACTCTTTGCCCGACTTGTATATGCTCTAGCGAGTTTTCTCTGTATAACGCAGATATCCACACCTCTCGCGGATCAACAAAGGTCAAAACAGGTGAGCCTGCGGTTGCTCGCTGGCCTACCGTCAGTTGTAGGTTACTCACCACGCCATGAGAAGGAGCCATCACTTGGGTTTTCTGTAAGTTGAGCTGAGCCTGCTCAAGGGCTGCAATCGCCGCCAACACTTGTGGATTATCACTCCCTTCTGGCCCTAACGCTTGTTTTGCCTGAACCAAAGAGGCTTCTGCGGCTTTCAATGACGCTTCAGCACGATCACGATTCTCTATGGCGTTGTCTAATTCAGAGCGGCTAACCAGCCCTTTACTGGCGAGTTCACTCACTCGACTCGCTTGCTCTCGAGAATTATCCCGAGCCGCAACCGCCTCGGTCACTTTCGCTTGTGCAACGTTAACCGCCGCTGTGCTTGCGCCAATATTTTGGCCGACTTGAGCAAGATTCGCTTCAGCGGAACGCAAACTGATCTGATAGTTTCGAGCATCAATTTCAAACAACACTTGGTTCGTTTCAACGACCTGATTATTTTCAGTTTGCACAGACGTGATATTGCCAGAAACTTCAGGAGCAATACGCACAATATAAGAGTGAACACGGGCGATCCCCGTCATTGGTGTGACGCGGTCGGCCCACAAACTGTAAAGCCACACTACTAAAATAACCGAAATAATAATTAAACTAAGCTTACGCGAAGATTTTTCTGCTTTTGACATGCTCTCTCTCTCGATCCGACAGCACGATTTACTCGCCTGCCGAATACGATGTTTTAAAAAATTAAAGTGAATTCCACTTCATTGTAGTCTAGTCGATCTGTCTCTTGAGTAAAAACAAACGATTACTTGAAATATTGTCACGGCAACAATTAACAATCAACAATCAACAATCAACAATCAACAAAAAGCCACACATCCCATTAATGAAATGTGTGGCTGTTTAGATCTGTTCTGCTACGAACTTAGATAAGTTTAGGGGTTACTCCATATCACCTAACAAGTAATCTTCATCGCTGCTCACTACTGCGCCGTGCTTCAAGAAGTTCTTACCTAGGATCATGCTGTATTCGAAGCGAGAACGGTCTTGAAGGTTTACCCTCACCTCTTTCTCTAGGTCTCCGAGCTTAACCTTCATTTCTACTACAGGGCGAATGTTTACCTTCTCGCCTTTCTTGGCTTTAATGCGCATTACATCAATCACTGGCTTGGTGAAATCTTGCTTATCGCCTTGGTTGTTTTGATAAGTAAAGCTCACCATGTCTTGGCCATCTTTCTTAAATCGTTTGATGTTGACTGCGTTCATTGAGCTTACATCCGCGCCAGTGTCGAGCTTGGCCGGGAACTTCATGCCGTTCACTTCTACTACTTCAATGTGCCCTACTTTAAACAGTGGCTCAGCTTTCAGAAGGTAATCAGAACGCGTATTAACGTAAACGCCTTCTTTTGCCATCTTCTTACCTAAAATAAAGTACGCTTCTTTCTCATTTGTATTAAGCACATCGATGGCAAACTCTTGCGTACGCACTTTTCCAGACACCGCAAACTCACCACTTACAACCGGACGAGTATCATCCCCGACTTTAAGCTTCTTAATAATTGGCTTGGTCACCTTCTGCTTCTCACCATTTACATCCGTAAGATAAAATTCAACGGAAGCATCTTTGCCTTTACCTGTCATTTCAAAACTGTCGACCTTCAGCAAAGGCGTATTGACAGTGAAGGAAGCCACAGCCTTTAGTGGGAAATCATCTAGGGTGATGTCCTCTTCCGGCGAGATAATCATAGGCTCACCAGACTCAGCTACATCACTAAAGTTCTCTGAACCTTCTGATAAAATATTCTCAGCACTGGTGTCGATCATGAAGAGTTCGCTGGCGGTGCTGGTTCCAAATCTCAATTGCGACTCACGACTCGAGCGCTCACGTAGGTACACCAGAACGTCTTTAGTTGTGTTTTCATCGAGTTGAACAGGCACATACACCAAAGGTCTCTTCTTACCGCTCACGCTTAACATACGAACCAACGGCAATGTCATCTCTTTTTGCTTGCCGTCGTTGTCGAACATATCAAACGTCACTTGTTTGTTCTTTTTGTCTATGTCGATGTCTTTTGCATGCAAAATGCTGTAGCGATTCTTTAAAGAGAAGGTCGCATTCATCGCCATTCCCGAGATAGACACCACCTCTTTACGGCCAACCACCGTTGCGTTCTCTTGCTCTTGTAAATAGTCGTAACCTGCAAACACCAGCGCGTTATCCGCAAGGAAGGTTTTGCCGATCAATACTGGCGCAGAGAAGTGACTTCTGTCGGTCAGGTTAACATCGGTTTTTACTTCTTGCTCCGCAATGGTGAGCGACATTTTTACGGTAGGACGAAGTAAAGGCGTGCTGCTAGTGCGGCTGCGTATCATGCTGACACGCTCTAAAGGCGCTTCGATTAATACCATGTCTCCGGTGCGTGGGTTTTGAACCTTGAAGGACACCACAGCTTCATATTTCGCAAAGGTACTGCCATCCCAATCATCGTAATCAACATCGGAATTGTTCAACAGGTCTTCGGTTAACGCCGCCATCAACTCTTTGTCTTTGAGGTTTTGGTAATCGGGATTAGAGCTCTTCACATGAATGTCTTCAGCATGCATAGAAGTGGTTTCCGCACCGGTATCAATTTTACCAATGAAAGGAACGTCTTTTAGCCCTTGAACGCTAGATAAGTACACGTTCTCAGTACGACCTAATACCGACTTACCATCGAGTTCGTAAGTTGGATTTTGAGTGGTATGTGAAGTATCAGTAGCCAAAGTGTATTGTGAAAAAAGTAGAGTGCTTAAAAGAGTTAGAGCCAAAGGTATCTTTTTCATTAGTTGGTCCGTTGTGATCAGTTCACTAATAATACTGGCGTTTCAGCGAAGAGTTCCCCCACCAGCAATGGTTCTCACATAACGTTAACGCTATGAGTTTTTCAATGACAAACCGATGACTTTGCGCTGCATTCGCTTATCGATTATTGACTAATGGATACCCAATAACCTTTTCAATGCTCGGTGTTCTATTGAAGAAATGAATACAAAAAAGGCCAACGACGAGCGCTGACCTTAGCTATTCAAAACACACCTGAAGCGAGTTTAACTTGCTAAAACACAAACGGTTCTAGATAAACATAGCACTAAAAAGTCCCGACTGTTTTCTTTGCGCAGATAGCCCGAGCTTTTTCTGCGTCCTCACCTTTATTTTTGAGATAGCACTGTCGATAAGATTCGACGTAGCGCTCAAATAACACCTTGGCTTCAGGTTGTGGTTTAGAGAGCAGTTGGCTAACGAACTTTCTTGATCCAACCTCAAAATGCTGAGTATCGATTGGGCTATTCCAATCCCCTCCCCAGATCATAAATCCGTGATGGGCAAACAGCTCCACCACATCTTCAGCCATGCCGCGGCGTTCTATTTCATCACGCGCACGAAAGCGAGTACGGTTCACATAGCTTGTCGCAGATTGTGAAGGCTTTACCGTTATTCTTCCGTTGCTATCGAACTCTAAGAAAGGGTTTTGAACTGGGTTGATGTCTATCGCCACACCATAGGCATGCTTCGACCAACCTCCTCCTCCGGTAATAGGCCGAGCGTTAAACGCGCTGCTGTTGTTCGCATCCATTGAGGCGTTGTCGTCCCCTCTGAATTCACGCATAAGGCGAGCAGAATGAAGAGGAAAATTGCGCTGTTTAAGCTCTGAAAAGATTTGTTCAACAGCAGGCGCAACCACATCAAGCACGATCATATTGCCCTGTCGCGTTTCCCCTTTGAAATTAATGAAATCGAAGTCCACTTTGGATAATCGCTCACAACCAACGGGCGCACCACTACTCAAGACATTGTTCTTTTTCATCATGTCGCATTGCCATTGAGATATAGGGGCAACTTGGGCATAACTCACTGCACTGAGCACAGTGGCCAGACAGCCGACAATAAAACGTTTCATATCAAAAACTCAAAATAGTAAGAGTGAAAAGTAGCAGAAGTTGGAAAATAGCATATTAAGCCAAGTTGAGCGCACGCTTTGTTAGCGTGTTTTGTTCCAGTAAACAATCTCTCTAACTCGTCCGTTCTGATCCTTGTCAGCTTCTCCACCAACATCAGAAAGTTCAGGTAAGGTCGATAATTGCGGAGCGTAATAGGCAACTAACATAAGTACGAACGCATCGTAAATATCGTCTATCGCGGCGTCTTTACGTTTGGTATTTGAAATGGCCAACGACAAGCGGTCACGCCATTGAGGGGATAGCTGCTGAATAATAGAAAGCCGTTCCTCTTTGCCTTCTTGCGTTCGTTTGGAAAACGTCAGCGGTTCGCCTTTCAAAGCTGCAAACACCACCTCAGGATGTGATTCCCTGATAGAAAGACTGGGGTGAGATTCAATAAGCTCATCAAGCTCACGGATCTTGGGCACAATTCCCCAAGTCTGTTTAGAAAACTTCTTATCAAGCTGCTCCACATTGGCACTGCACGCCGCAATGTAATCGATTTGATAAACCGCCTCTCGGCACGGAACAGGAAACACGGAAGATCCACGCTTGCTGGTGAGAAAACGCCTTGCCGCTTTATCGCATAATCTATCTGGAGTAAGCGAATCGCTAAAGCCAATAGGCATGTCGATTAACGTTGTTGCTCCAGTAAGATCATCAACCAACTCATCGAGCGTGTTTACCACTTTGAACGTAGGTGGCTCATTGCCAAAGACAATCCAAGCGATCCAACCCGACTTGCAGCCATCAATTCCGATGTATTTCATTATGTTATCGATGATTAATTTGTTGAGGGCTATTTGGGATAACTAGCCCACTTAATGATCAGTGCCACTCACTAATCAGCAGTCTGCTTTTTACACCACGTACCTGCAAGCCCATTGCATCGAACACCTCTTCAAAGTCTCGACACTGCGCTGGGATGTTAGGTAACGAAAGCGCGGCTTCTGAAAAGAATTGTTGTTCAAAATGAGCCGAATCGTTCCAAGCGAGTTGCCACCACTCTAGAATCCGCGACTTAGACGAGCGTAGCTTTTCAGCCGTAGGAACTTTGTCACTTTTACTTAAGTTCTCTTTGCTTGTAGTAGGAAAGAGGTTCCACTTATCGTTGTTTGGCCAGTAAGCGAAAGGCAAACAGTGATCAACGTGATACTCATATTTTAATGATTTTCCACTCCACACGCTGACGATGTCGGCACGAACAGATCTAAGTTGCTCGACACGTTTACGCACATCGCGAGTATCGTGGTTTTGATCGATCCATACCAAGCAGTCGTGGTACGTCTGCAATGAGATACTTCGCTGTCGGTTCAACTCGAAACGCTGCATCTCCATGACCCATTGATTCACCACCAGCGGTTCAATCCAAGAGTGGTAGATTCTAAAGCACTCCCACAGGCTTTCATCGAGAGTGAAATAGCCAAAGCTTTCTAAGAACTCACTATCAATGAGCAGTGATTCTCGGCTCTTCCGTCGTTTCTGAGGTGGGTATATATCGAATAGTCGGTTGTCTTTCGAGCCTTGATAAATAAAAGTCACAGGTCCTGATTTAATAGTGCTGATCGTTTGTGAAAATAGCTTTTGTAGAGCCTTGGCTTCATCGCCGAGAAACATAGTGCCTATCGCTAGGTCATCAGCACTTAGGTGTTTGAGTTTATTCCACCCATCCTCTTTTACAAACCCAAGTCCCTTCGTTGTGTTGCTATTTTGCTGAATCCCAGCGCCTTCTATGTCGATATCAATCAGTCGCTTAAACTGCCTAACCCAATACAGAGCAACCAAGCCCACTGGTAGAGAAATTTTTCCATCAGTTCGATCAATCACAGCGCCTGAATGCGCATCCGCAATTCGCAGTAATGTTCTTAACAAGGCCAATTTGTATGTGGCCGACTTATTGTCATTCACAATAATGCGGCGCACCTTGTTCAAATCACCGGAGCCATCGTCTGGCAGTGTCATCACCACGGTTTGCCACCACACTTCACTGCGGTTCAATGTGTCTTGGCTATCATCAACATGACGAACCAACAAGGCGCTGTTTTTTGATAAACGCTCGAGCTCTTCAACCGAGACTTCATAGCCTTGTCGACTGTCTTTAAACGCCCCATGACGCAGAGTGATCACCAACTTGCCATTTGGAGCCAGCAAGTTAGACAACTTTCTAAATGCACGCTCTCGATGAGACGGAGCGAGATGCATCCAAACAGCACTCACCAATATCAAGTCAAAACGCATTCCGAGGTTTTCAGTCCGGCTAAGCGAAGGAAGTGAATCATCAATCCAGGTAACACTTGGACCTGTATATTCAGAGCCTTGCTCGCGCAATGAAGTACTTGGTTCTATCGCAAGAACATCAGCTCCGGCATTGTGCATCCATAGCGCATCACGACCGCTCCCTGCACCGACATCTAGTACTTTATCGCCCTCTAAAGGCCAATAAGCCTTCCAGCTTTTATGCACCGTCTCGAACGTCACTGAGTTGTACTGCTGGCAAAGTGTGTGAGCATTTTTATCGTAAAAAGGAATCGATGAGGACATATGCGCTATTGGGGTAAGGAGTCTATCTCAATAGTAATGGGGAGCTTAGGCGATTGCTAGCAGCTCATGCAAGTTCAGCCACACCGAGCAATATTTATCGTTAGTGACTGTTTTATATCAATATCCACCCAATAAGCTCATCAGGCGAATCAGTCTCGTCAGCAAAACAAAAACAAACAAGGTGCAAGCTGACGTGCGAACAGAGATAATTGTTTGAAGATGAATAACTCGCCTAAAGCGCCTAGCCGATAAAAACTAATGAACACATACTCGCACATAGATACTCCATTCAACCTGCGCCACACCTGTTGGTTTTGTGGTGAGCCTTCCAGTAACGTTGTTGAATTCCCTAAGACAACGCAGGCAGTTGCCAAGATTGGCCATTCACCGATAGCACTGCCGGCTTGTAATGAGTGTGCGAGAATTAACTATTCAAAGAATCTGACCTCAATTTGGTCTGTGCGCGATCAAATAAAACACACTCTGATAGACAAGTACGCTAAGCACCTTGGCATCGGTGAGAACTGGACGGAGCAAGAGCTTATTGATTCTGATTTCTCGGGCTCGACACTTGGCGGGTTTGGGCGCAGCGCTTGGAAGATGTATCAAATCGCCAAGCAACGCGTCGATTATAAAGGCTGGCCTTTGTCGGTTGATGACATCCCACTTGAGGTATACGACGAAACCAGTGGCTTTGAGTTTGACGGTACTCGTTATGCCTCAATCAATTCATGTATCGACTATTTCACCAAAGCAGCAGGCGTAGACAAAGAGCTGTTATCGCAGCTTGTCGACATCGTTTCATCAGACCGATTTAGCTACGCACTGCGAATCGCCAAGCTGAACAAGAGTGTTTCTAATACCAAGCGCTCGGAGATCGTCGAAGAGGTACTACAACAAGAGTCTGAGCAAGAAGAGATACTGCTTGAGCAAGCTAATTCCATGTTTAACCCAAACGTCGAAAAGGTGAATATTTCAGGCTCAATAGCGCCTGTATTTGCCATTCAGTGGGCGCTGGCTAACAAGGTTAAAGATTTAGCCCACCTTTGTGCTCTCGAAGATGAGTATTTTGACTATTTCGAGCACCTCGGCGGCCCTGCAGCTTTCATGTCTTATAACGGCCTACAACTCTACTTAGAATCGCGTCAAGATCCTGAGTGGGTAGAAAAATCGGATCCAAATAAACAGTATTGGTGATCATAAGCCATTACTGGTGAACACGTGTAAGCTCGATAACTGTGTCAAACACCCATTGTTAGTCCTTGTTTTATATAAAGATCTAAAAATAGCCCCCTATCACAGTTAATTGTTGCAATTCGGTTAAATAGAGTGAAAACTTCAAGCATCTAAAACTATTTAATCACTGCCATCTGCGGTGAGTAAGGAGTGAATTGTGCTTGCTGTTCTTCGTATTATTTTGGCTACGGTGTTTATTATTTTCACCACTCTATGTGCTTTTGTTTACTGCTTGTTTAGCCCCAAGAACCCCAAGCATGTGTACGTTTTCTGTCGTTGGTTCAACCAACTCCAAAAGATCATCGGTGTAAAACTGGTGCAGCGCGGCCTAGACAATGCCCCTACACCAGAAAACAGCGTCTACATCTCTAACCACCAAAGCATATTAGACTTTGTAACCGACCCAGGAATGCTAAGACCACGCACTGTTTCATTGGGCAAACGCGATTTGTTGTACGTACCTTTCTTTGGCCTGCTGTATTGGATCACCGGTAACATCATGATTAACCGCGAAGACAAGTCCAAAGCACGCGATACCATCAAGCAAGTGGCGGAAGCGATTCATCAGAGAGATCTGTCTGTTTGGGTTTACCCTGAAGGAACCCGAAGTAAAGGGCGTGGACTACTGCCATTCAAAACGGGCGCTTTCCGAATGGCGATTGAAGCTGGCGTGCCTATCACCCCGATGTGTACCAGCACCACACACAATAAGATCGACTTTAATCGAGCCAATAATGGCATTGTGATCACCGAGATGCTGGAACCTATCGATGTATCCGGATACAAGCTCAGTGATGCAAGAGAGCTGGCCAATCGCTGTCACGCACTCATGGCAGAGAAAATAGCAGAGCTTGATGCCGAAGTGGCTCGTTTAGAGGCGCAACAAAATCCAGAATTGGATTCAGACCGCTCTTCTACGAACTAACTCGCAACGAAACCACTGAGTCATCGCTCAGTTACTTAAAAAGACACTCAACGATCGCAACTCTCATTGTTCTTGTTTTACTTGCTGGCGCTTATCCGCAAAATAAAAACCTGCGTTAACGGCTTTATAGAGCAATGGGAGTAAACGATGGAAGTGATTCACCATGGTGGCAAACATACTGTCACAGGATCTTGTCACGAGCTAAGAGATTCGGGCCAAGCGGTGCTCATCGATTGTGGCCTGTTTCAAGGTTTAGATCTTCAAGGTAAAAAGCTTCAAGGTGCGGACACTCGCCCTCTTGATATTGAATTTGAAACATCCCACCTCAACGCTCTGCTGCTGACCCATACTCACATTGATCATATTGGCCGATTACCTTGGTTACTCGCCAGTGGGTTTAACCAACCGATTTATTGCACGCAAGCCACCGCTGAACTTGCCCCTTTAATGATTGAGGATGGCTTAAAGCTGCAAGGACTCAGCAATAAACCGTCGAAGCTGATACTCAAAAAGATTCATTCGTTAATTGCTCCCAAGCCTTACGGGGAGTGGTTTCCAATCACGTCTAAACAGCAAAACAACGGAAAGGATCATGATAGGCCAAATACTCTGTATGCTCGCTTTCAACCTGCGGGGCACATCTTAGGTTCTGCCTATATCGAGATTAAGTTACCCAACCAAGAGGTGGTAGTCTTCTCTGGCGATTTAGGCCCAAGTAACACACCACTACTGCCCGATCCTAAGCCACCACGACAAGCCGACTATCTGTTTATCGAATCCACTTATGGCACCAGTACACATGATGATATTGCTACGCGAGCTGAGCGTCTCAAAGCAATCATTGATCGTTCACTGCTCGACGGTGGCGTTATTCTAATTCCGGCATTTAGTATCGGCAGAACGCAGGAATTGCTTTTTGATATCGAACACCTGATCTTTGAGCATCAACTCAGTAGCGATATTCCTATTATTCTCGATTCTCCGACGGCTCAGAAAGTGACACGTTCATACCGACGCTTTAAAGAGTTGTGGGGACAAGAAGCAAAGCAGCGTCTTGAACTGAAACGTCACCCACTCGCTTTTGAACAGTGCATTACCGTTGATGGGCATCGAATGCACAAGAAAATCGTGAATCGCCTAAAGTCGACAGGTGAACCCGCGATTGTGGTCGCAGCTTCTGGGATGTGTCAGGGCGGCAGGATAATGAACTACTTATCTGCCTTGCTTCCCGATAAACGAACCGATGTAATTTTAGCGAGCTATCAAGCGCACGGGACGCTCGGACGAGAGCTGCAACAAGGCGAAATGCAGGTTTCTATTGATAACAAAGACGTTGAGGTTAATGCTCAAATTCATGGCATGTCTGGCTATTCTGCCCATGCTGATAAAGAGGATCTTTACCAATTTATAGAGGGCATCGCGACTCCACCGAAAGAGGTGCATTTGATTCACGGCGAACCAAATACTCAGTCTGAGTTCGCTAAAGAATTACAGGCGCGAGGGTTCGTAGTTGTTTGAAACAGGCATCAAATTAACAACTTTTACTAGGTAGATATTAAGGCCTCAATTATCAAACCTTCAAAAGCCATAGTCTCATAGACCTGCTAGCTCACCTGATGCAGGTGATATATTCCAACCTACTTATCCCACCATCCATATGTCAGCCGTTTATGCTAATCGGCTTTAACCGCTGTTTTGCGCAATTTCGTTTCTTATGCGCACCTCAAGATCCCCTTTCTGTATTAATCACTATTTATTCACTTTTCAAAACACAACAAATCACAACTAGTTGCATATCAGATTAAATGGAACGATTCTAGAATTAGCACTAAGCATTAACAAACACCCTCTATAACTTGCTTTATGTCACAGTAATCCTAATGCGCAGTTAAATAATTTAACACTCGGGTTACAAGTGAAGTATTGTGTTGTTCGAAAAACAATCATAAGCAAAACTAACAGGGAAAATACTCATGCAGTCATTCGTTGATTTTTTGAATGGAATAATCTGGAGCCCAGTACTTATCTACCTATGTTTAGGTGCAGGTTTGTTCTACTCCATCATGACTCGATTTGTTCAAATCCGTCACTTCTTTGAAATGTGGCGCTTGCTACTATCGGGTAAAAGCTCATCAAAAGGCATCTCGTCTTTCCAAGCTCTAGCCGTTTCGCTATCTGGCCGTGTCGGTACGGGTAACATTGCTGGTGTTGCTGCCGCTATCGGTTTCGGTGGCCCAGGTGCCGTATTCTGGATGTGGGTTGTAGCCTTCTTTGGCGCCGCAACTGCTTACGCAGAATCTACGCTAGCGCAAATCTACAAAGAAGAAGACGAAGGCCAGTTCCGTGGTGGTCCGGCTTACTACATTGAAAAAGCAATGGGTCAGAAGTGGTACGCATGGATCTTCGCTATCGCGACTATTTTTGCATGTGGTATTTTGCTTCCAGGTGTTCAGTCAAACAGTATTGGTAATGCTGTAGAAGCTGCATTTGGATCAGGTGATATGATTGAAACAGCTGTCGGTACATTCAGTTTCGCTAAAATTTTCACCGGTACTGTTGTTGCTATCATCCTTGCTTTCATCATCTTTGGTGGTGTTAAACGTATTGCGAACTTCACACAAATCGTTGTTCCTTTCATGGCATTGGCTTACATCATCATCGCGTTCGTTATCATTCTGCTAAACATCAGCCAAGTGCCAACGGTTTTCGCAATGATTGTTGGTGATGCATTCACACCTATGGCAGGCTTCGGTGCTGCAATTGGTTGGGGTGTTAAACGTGGTGTTTACTCAAACGAAGCGGGTCAAGGTACTGGTCCTCACGCGGCAGCGGCTGCAAGTGTTGATCACCCAGCTCAGCAAGGTTTGGTACAAGCATTCTCTATCTACATCGATACTCTTCTAGTATGTTCTGCTACAGCGTTCATGATCATCATCACTGGTGCTTACAACGTTCACGGCGGCGCTGAGGGTGTGTTCCTTGTTCAGAACCTAGCAGCAAACATCGGTGCGAATGGTCCTGTATTTACACAGCTTGCTATTGAAAGTGCACTACCAGGCATTGGTAAGCCATTCATCGCATTTGCTCTGTTCTTCTTCGCATTTACAACGATTCTTGCTTACTACTACATCGCAGAAACGAATATTGCTTACCTACGTCGTACCATCAAGATCCCTGGCATGATGTTCGTACTTAAGCTTGTTCTTATCACTGCAGTTTTCTATGGCACAGTTAAAACAGCGAACCTTGCATGGGCAATGGGTGATGTTGGTGTTGGCTTGATGGCATGGTTAAACATCGTTGGTATTCTGATCATCTTCTTCATGTCTAAGCCTGCGCTTAAAGCTCTAGCTGACTACGAAGAACAGCAGAAACAAGGCGTAACTGAGTACACATTCAACCCTGTAAAACTAGGCATTAAAGGTGCAACTTACTGGGAAGAGAAGTACAAGCGTAAAACAGGCAAGTCTCCAGAAGCAGAAGCTGCAGACACTAAACCTGTAGAGCAACCTTCAGCTTAAGCTTTCCTTAGCAAATAGATCGCTTTAACAAATAGTGCTATTAATAACGCATAAAAAAGGGGTTAGCTATTTCGGCTAACCCCTTTTGTTTTATTCATAACCAATAAATGGCTTATAACAAACTAACTGTTCCCGAGTTAGAGTATTAAGCAGCGATTTCTTGTGTTGCCATTTGAGGTGCTTTCTTCTCACCGATAGGCAGTACTGTGCGGCCGTATTCGTTGTTGATTACTTGTGCCATTGCAAAGTAGATAGCTGAAGCGCCACAGAAGATACCTTCAAAACCAGCGATAGTGCCGATTAGTTCGCTGCCAGTGAAATCACGAGCTGCAAGTAGGAAGAACAAGATAGTTAGTGAACCGAATACTACTTGCTTCGCCACTGGGTAGCATAGAGAGCCGATGAACATGAAGCCTGTGAAGATGCCCCATAGTAGTAGGTACCAACCCATGAATGCTGCAGGGCTTGCAGGTAGACCCATGTAAGGCATCACGATTAAACCAACCAAAGACAACCAGAATAGGCCGTAAGAAGTAAACGCAGTTGTACCGAACGTGTCACCACGTTTGAAACACATTGTGCCCACGATAACTTGGCTCAAACCACCGTAAAAAATACCCATAGCAAGAATCATTGAATCGATTGGAAAGAAACCTGCGTTGTGGATATTAAGAAGAATAGTGGTCATACCGAAACCCATTAAGCCTAGTGGCGCTGGGTTAGCTAGTTTGGTCGACATTGCGAATTTACCTTATTAAAGTGGTTGATTAAAAAAAAACAATAAAAGTTATCAGAAAATTTTAATCTATAAACCGTACAACTAGGTAATCCAGTTATCGAAAACTAAGATTGTGTAAATGATCTTATGGAAAATTAGTTTCATAACAACGCTAATTAATTCATAGAACCTATAAATGAACAAATTCCCTGTCGCGCTATGAAAAAGATGCGAGTAACGAGATGCGAGATACGAAAAGAGTCTTTAGATTCGAGTAAGCGGGATAAGAGGAGCAGGTCTCGATTGAAGCGTCATTCCAGAATCGAGGGACGAGATATCTGGAATCTCCTCTTCGATATAAGCACGTTTGGCGCACTAAAGAGATTCCCTATCACGTTCGTTCCTCACTGTAGGGAATGACGGAAGTTTGCTTAGATGCAAGTAAGTGAAATGAAGAACAAGAGAGCGAGCTTTTCGTTACTCGTTTACTCGCATCCCGTATCTACTCACTCACCCGTTATCTTAAATTATGCCTGTTGAGCTTTAGACTCAGACACTTGAGATTGAACGTCTGAAGAAGCGTTTTTACTCGCATCGCGCTTGGCTAACAACGTCACGACAATCAACTGAGCAACAAGAGCGCCTAACACAACCAATGCACTTCCCGTAAAGCCTGTCACTACAAAACTAACCAAAGCGATAGAGCCGTTCATCAACGCATAAGGTAGCTGCGTCTTAAAGTGTTCAAACTGATCACACCCTGCCCCGGTTGAAGAAAGAATCGTGGTTTCAGAGATCGGTGAGCAGTGATCACCAAACAAGCCACCAGACAACACAGCACCAATTGCGACGAGTAGTGGAGCATCTATCGCAATCGCAGTTGGAATAACCAATGGCATCATTATCGCGAAGGTTCCCCACGATGAGCCCGTTGCGAATGAGATAATAGCCGACAGTAAAAAGGCTACAGCAGGAACTAACCAGTAAGGGAAACCGCTCTGCGCTTGCTCAGCAATATAAGCCGCTGCACCCAACTCTTTACCAACGGTGCTTAATGCCCAAGCCAGTACCAAGATGATCGCGACTGGCATCATGTTTCCCATACCTTTTAAGTACACAGAAACACCATCTGAAAGCTTTCTTACACCGTAGTAAGCCATTAGCGAGATTAAGGTAATCGCCGCAAAGAAGTAAGCCGATGATAAAGCAGCTCTGAACGATGAACCTGCGACCTTTTGGAATGGGAAACCTTGTGGTACCAGCATGGCACACAACACCACCAGCATCACTAACAATGGTGCCCAGACAAAAGATGCCTTTGCATTTTTATGCGAGAACGGATTTAGTGATTCGTTATTCACGCCAGAGTTAATTCCCGCCTGGCAATCACGCTCAGCTTTTGCCATTGGCCCAAAATCTAAACCTTTAACGGACACGAGCGGAACGATGAAAATCGCGAGGAATGCGTAGAACTGAAAAGGAATCGCACCGATGAAGGCATCCCAATCAGACATGTTGACATTCAACGCCGTGAACTCTTTTTGAATCAGACTCATGATGTAAACGCCCCATCCAATGAAAGGAATAAGGATCGCAACTGGCGATGAGGTTGAATCGATGATGAATGCTAGCTTCTGTCTTGAGAGTTTTAGTTTATCGAAAAGGGGACGAAAAACAGGGCCAACAATTAAAGGGGTGCCTAAGTCTGAGAAAAATATCACGATTCCCCCCAACCATGCTGAGATTTGAGCTTGGCATTTGTTGCTTACCCATTGAGTAACACGTTTTGCAAACGCAACACCACCACCCGACTTCTCCATCAGAGCAACAAAGCCACCTATGAACACCAACAGCATGATCACACCTGCGTTATAGCTGTCGGTAAGTTGAGGGACTAAGTAACCTTTCACCATGGTACCAAACGTATCAAGCGGGTTAAGTTCACTAAACATGCCAGTCAGCATCGCAACACCACTCAGCACGCCAGCAAAAAGGCCAATCACCACATTCCTTGTCGCCAACGACAACACCAAAGTAATAACAATGGGGATGAGTGACGTGATATCTGTCTGTTCCATAGGTACACCTTAACCCTAAAATAAAAAGAATAAATATAAATTAAATTTGAATATAAATTCACAACCACCATTTGTACAGAACTTTATCCTCTAACTGGATAATTAGTCTTTAAATGCGCTTCAACATAGCCAAATAGACCAACAGCCCTCCTTAGATAGCCAAGTTCGAAACGAAAAAAAACCGAAAGTAGAAACTTTCGGCTTTTGACTATTTATATCATTATGGTCGTACTACTGAACTCGTCGGTTAGACCACTTTTCAGTATTCAAACGATCAATTACAGCTGATTTCATCCCAGAACCAATTCGACTGAACAGGGCTTTCCCATACACCCGGGCCGTTTTTAGCCACGAAACACTTGCCGTTATGTGTCACCTTGTCACCGTTACTCACTTGGCTAACGCCCGCTTGCCATGTGATAAACACCGATGGGTCAACGACGACAGGCGGCTCGGTAACAGGTGGGTCAACTGGTGTTGGGTCTACCGGAGCAGGATCAACAGGTGTAGGATCGACTGGCGCAGGATCGGTGACGACGGGTGGTGTTGGCTCTCCAGCAATCAACTTCCAAGGGCCTCCATTCGCAGGGTCATCCCCTTGTGTCCACCATTTCGCTTCATAGGTTGCACCGTTGTGAGTCACTTGGTCACCCGCGTTGTAAACCTTGGTCGCACTCCAACCATTACCACCCGGATCAGTACCAGGATCTACCGGATCCAGCTTATCGACCACTTTCACTTCAGGCCAACTCGCATGAGAACCATAAAAGTTGGTCACACACTTCTCGTAATCGCCAGCCACCAGTGCGGAATAAGCAGTTTGAAAGCCCACTAGCTCACACTCAAATGAATACCCTTCTGGGCGGTCTGCGTAGTATTTCCAGTTACCATCCCAGTTGGTGTACAACACATCCGTTGCTCCGTTGAGATTCAAGCTTCCGTAAGGCGTTTGCTGCCAACATGTATTGGCTTCATCGGCTTCTACAGGAATTTCATAGTGCGCGGCTAACCCTTCCCAGTAACGAATACGGTTAACGGGTTGGCCTTTGTCTTTGTTCTGCTCGCCACATTCAATACCACCATTAATCACGTTGATTGTGGTACCAAAGCCATAGCCAATACCCGCATCCAATTCACGTTGAGATGGTGTCCATGTTCGGTCAATTACATGCAGCATTGCCGGTTTAGGCGCTTGTGGTGTTAAAAAGAACCAGATAGCAGACGCTAAGTTCAACCAAGAATCCGCCACTAAGCCCGGATTGTTGAGAAGCACCGTCGCATCGCCATCGAACATCACTTCAGAGAACGCGCCGTAATTAAAATGGTAAGAAAGCTGTTTAGCACCACGTCCGAAGTAACCCTGCCCCGCAGCACATGGCCAACGGGCATTCTGCCAATCATTCTGACCACAACCTGTGGTGTAACCTTCTTGGCCTTCAGACCAACCCATTTCGCGAACATGCACCAGCGCTTGCTGCCACTCTTCTAGAGCTAATGGATTATCAGAGGTGTTGCCTATCGCGATGTGCCCACCCGTCTCTTGTGAAAAGTGAGCAAAGGCCGTGATGATGGATTTCTTACAGATAGCGTCGGAGTCACGGCCATCGGTGTACTCTCCACAGAACGCTGGGAATTTACCGATCGCACGTAAGAAGCGAGTGTAGGTGTATTCTGGCGCTGCCATCTGAGTGAGGAAGTCCCATTCAGATTGAGGGAACACGCGCTCTACACGCTTTATGTTTTCAGGATTCGAGGGGGAACCGGGTTCAATCGCTTCAACGATTGTATTCGGGCGAGTTTGAAGGGCCTGTGACCAGATCGCATACATAGGATCGGATGTTTTCGCTTGTTCAACAGCTTGTAGAGCCGACTTTTCAACAAGGTAACCATTCGGGTTTTGCGGATCAGGTTGAATGTTCAAAGACGCATGACTTTGCGCTGCTAATGTGCAGCCCAGTACTGTCGCCAAATATTTGATTTTTAACATGATGGATTCTCTTATCTGTCCTTAATAAGTCCATCAAAGAGTATGCTTCACATGTGGAATGGCCTAGCTGTAGCTGTGTGAATTTATAAAAAGTGCGAGTGATCTTTTTGATACATGGCTCAGCACAACAAAGCGTCTCATGGTTTCTTGAGCTGATATCTAGTTTCCAACTCATTTGGTTTCTAGTTATTGTTCATTTGATTTCGAGGTATTGCTCATAAGCCTTTAATGTAATGAATCAATATAATCAATCGAAAAGAAAAAAGCCCCGAACTGAGTTCGAGGCTTAAGATCTTAATCAAAGTTGGTTAAATCTCTAAGAGATTATTCCCACTCGATAGTTGCTGGTGGCTTACCAGAAATATCGTAAACAACACGTGAAATGCCGTTAACTTCGTTGATAATACGGTTAGAAACCTTACCTAGGAAGTCGTATGGTAGGTGTGCCCAGTGAGCAGTCATGAAGTCGATAGTTTCTACGGCACGTAGAGATACAACCCAATCGTACTTACGGCCATCGCCCATTACGCCAACTGAACGTACTGGTAGGAATACCGTGAATGCTTGAGATACTTTGTGGTAAAGGTCAGCAGCGTGAAGCTCTTCAATGAAAATAGCATCTGCGCGACGCAGTAGATCACAGTACTCTTTCTTGATTTCGCCAAGAACACGAACGCCTAGACCAGGACCCGGGAATGGGTGGCGGTAAAGCATGTTGTATGGAAGACCAAGCTCAAGGCCGATCTTACGTACTTCATCTTTAAACAGCTCACGTAGAGGTTCAACAAGACCCATTTCCATATCATCAGGAAGGCCACCAACGTTGTGGTGAGATTTGATTACGTGTGCTTTACCTGTCTTAGATGCTGCAGACTCGATTACGTCTGGGTAGATAGTACCCTGAGCAAGCCATTTAGCATTAGATAGTTTCTTAGACTCTTCATCGAAGATATCTACGAATACGTGACCGATGATTTTACGCTTAGCTTCTGGTTCAGCTTCGCCTTCCAGAGCTTTAAGGAAACGATCTTCTGCATCGACTTTGATGATGTTTAGGCCGAACTGGTCACCAAACATATCCATAACTTGCTCAGCTTCGTTTAGACGAAGAAGGCCGTTATCAACAAATACACATGTTAGTTTGTCGCCGATAGCGCGGTGAGCAAGCATCGCAACTACAGATGAATCAACACCACCAGAAAGACCAAGGATAACTTCGTCGTCACCTACTTGTTCTTTAATACGTGCAACTGCATCTTCAATGATTGAAGCTGAAGTCCACAGACCTTCACAACCACATGCGTTAAGAACGAAGTTCTCAAGCATTTTCAGGCCGTTTTTAGTGTGTGTTACTTCTGGGTGGAATTGAACACCGAAGTACTTCTTCTCTTCGTTTGCCATTGCAGCGTATGGGCAAGTGTCTGTTTCAGCGATCTTTGTGAAATCAGCTGGAATCTCAACTACTTTGTCGCCGTGGCTCATCCAAACATCTTGAGTTGACTCAAGGTCAGCGAAAAGTGCAGATTCGCCAGTCACTTGTACCGCTGCGTAGCCGAACTCGCGCTCAGTAGACGTTGCTACTTTACCGCCAAGTTGCTCAGCCATAGTTTGCATGCCGTAGCAGATACCGAATACAGGAACACCTGAATCAAATACGTACTGAGGTGCACGTGGAGAGTTCTCCTCCGTTACACTTTCAGGACCACCAGATAGGATGATGCCGTCTGGATTGAATTCACGAATATCCGCTTCTTCTACGTCCCAGCTCCAAAGTTCACAGTAAACACCGATCTCACGAATACGACGAGCTACTAGCTGTGTGTATTGAGAACCGAAGTCTAGAATTAGAATACGTTGGTCATGAATATTTTTAGTCATTGTAAGCAGTCTTATTGGCTATGTGATAAAACGGAGGTGAGTTTACTCACCTCTGATTAACTCTTCAAGAAATAAAGCAAACGTTTTCGTTAGATATCTTTAACCACGTGTTTTGAGACAATCGGACTTTTAACAAAACAGGCGGTAGATATAATACCAATCACAGTAAGTAAGTGTTCAGGAATAGCGTAGGAAAAAAGCCTGAGAACGAGGCTGCTCTATTCGACAAAGAGTTCTGATAAGTAGTTATTCTACAATCAAAAATTCTAACGAAGTTATCGAGGTTTTTAACAAGCTAGGATGACCAGTTATTTACTACGATTGGTATATTAATGTGCCGACTAAATCAGCACATTATTCAAACGTTTGGACGTATTATTAACCTAAACGGTAGTTAGGTGCTTCTTTCGTGATTTGAACATCGTGTACGTGAGATTCTTTCATGCCCGCACCAGAGATACGAACAAACTCAGCTTTAGTACGCATGTCTTCAACAGTTGCAGAACCCGTTAGGCCCATGCTTGAGCGTAGACCGCCCATCTGTTGGTGAACGATCTCTTTTAGACGACCTTTGTATGCGATACGACCTTCAATACCTTCTGGAACAAGCTTGTCTGCAGCGTTGTCAGATTGGAAGTAACGGTCAGAAGAGCCTTGAGACATAGCGCCAAGAGAACCCATACCACGGTAAGACTTGTAAGAACGACCGTTGTAAAGAATAACTTCACCCGGTGCTTCTTCAGTACCCGCGAACATTGAACCAACCATCACACAAGATGCGCCAGCAACGATAGCTTTACAGATATCGCCAGAGAAGCGGATACCGCCATCTGCGATTACTGGAATACCGTATTCGTTTGCAACTTCCGCTGCGTCTGCGATTGCTGTTACTTGAGGAACACCAACACCAGTAACGATACGAGTCGTACAGATTGAACCTGGGCCGATACCAACTTTAACTGCACTAACACCCGCTTCGATAAGAGCACGTGCGCCAGCACCAGTTGCTACGTTACCACCGATGATTTGTAGATCAGGGTATGCAGCGCGAGTTTCGCGGATACGGTTAAGTACGCCTTCAGAGTGACCGTGTGAAGAGTCGATAAGTAGAACGTCTACGCCAGCTTCAACTAGAGCAGCAACACGCTCTTCGTTACCAGCACCAGCACCAACAGCTGCACCTACACGTAGGCTGCCGCGCTCATCTTTACATGCGTTTGGTTTACGTTCTGCTTTGTGGAAATCTTTTGCAGTGATCATTCCAGTCAGTTGGAAGTCATCATTTACAACAAGAACTTTTTCAACACGCGCTTCGTGCATTTTCTCTTGAACTTCTTCACGAGTTGCACCTTCTTTAACAGAAGCAAGGCGAGCTTTAGGTGTCATTACTACATCAACTTTCTTAGAAAGGTCAGTAACAAAGCGAACGTCACGGCCAGTAATAATACCAACAAGTTCGTTTGTTTCAGTAACAACAGGGAAACCGGCAAAGCCGTGTTTTTGGGTAAGGGCTACAACATCAGCGATTGTCGCGTCAGGGCTTACTGTTACTGGGTGAGAAACCACACCAGCTTCGTAAATTTTAACCTGGCGAACCATTTCAGCTTGCTGTTCGATTGACATATTCTTATGAATGAAGCCTATTCCGCCTTCTTGTGCCAGTGCAATCGCTAGGCGAGCTTCTGTCACAGTATCCATAGATGCAGATATCATTGGGATGTTTAGGGAAATATTCTTCGTCAGCTGAGTGCGAAGATCAGCTGTATTAGGGAGAACGGTGGAGTGTGCTGGCACTAGCAGTACGTCGTCGAATGTCAGCGCTTCTTTGGCAATTCTTAGCATTTGCAATATCTCACAATAATAGGAGTAAAAAGAAACAATCCAATCTCATCGTTTCGCCTAATGAGGGCAGCCAATTAAGGAAAATCAAACTGCATTTGGATTAGATATTGCGGACGGATTATACGGCCAACGAAATCGCTTGGCTACACATTTTTGTACTTTTAATTTGCATTTACCCCCTTGCTATGTATTATATTGCCGCTATCTTCCATACTCACGCCCTGTGAGATTCCAAGAAAGACCTTCCTTCAAGGAAAGATAGTGCTTCTATGACTAATCCAAACATCTTTACTGTTTCTCGCCTCAACTCAGAGGTTCGTCTCCTATTAGAAAACGAAATGGGAATAGTCTGGCTCGTTGGTGAAATCTCAAACTTCTCTGCACCTGTCTCTGGTCACTGGTACCTCACGCTAAAAGACTCTCGCGCTCAAGTTAAATGCGCCATGTTTCGTGGCAATAACCGCCGTGTGACCTTTAAGCCTCAGAACGGCAATCAAGTTTTAGTCAAAGCTCGCCTATCTCTTTACGAGCCACGCGGTGACTACCAACTGATCATCGAAAGCATGCAGCCAGAGGGTGACGGTAAACTTCAGCAAGAATTTGAAAAGCTGAAGATGAACCTTGCCGCAGAAGGACTGTTTGCTCAATCAAGTAAGCAAGCTCTTCCTGAACACCCAAAACGTGTTGGCGTTATCACATCTAAAACCGGTGCAGCGCTGTTTGATATTCTTGATGTACTAAAAAGGCGCGATCCTTCGCTACCGGTTGTGGTTTACCCGACCATGGTTCAAGGCGAAGAGGCGGCGATTCAGATTGCCCAAGCGATTGGACGCGCTAACGAACGCAATGAATGTGATGTGTTAATCGTCGGCCGTGGTGGCGGCTCACTGGAAGACCTATGGTGCTTCAATAACGAGATCGTAGCTCGCACAATCGCAGCAAGCCAAATCCCGATTATCAGCGCCGTTGGCCACGAAGTGGATGTCACTATCGCTGATTTCGTTGCCGATATGCGTGCCCCAACGCCATCAGCTGCCGCAGAATTGGTTAGCCGTGATAACAGTCATAAAGAACAAGCTTTCGCGTCTAAACGTGCTCGCTTAGTCAGTGCGATTCGTCATGTGTTAATCAAACAGGCGCAATCCACTCAAACGTTGAAATACCGCTTAGAGAAGCAACACCCTAGCTACCAACTTCAAAAGCAGAGTCAGCAGCTTGATGACCTAGATATGCGTTTGCGTCGTGGTATGACTCAATACCTAAAACAGCATGCACAGCGTGTTGAACGTAAACAGCACCAGCTTCAATTGAACTCGCCAGTGAAACGCCTTGGCGAACAGAAACTGCATCTGCAACGTTCAGAGCAAAAGCTATTGGATGCAATGGACAAGACATTACTAACCACTCGCCACCAGCTCGCTATGGCTGCAGAGAAGTTAGAGACCGTTAGTCCACTGGCAACCCTAAAGCGTGGCTACAGCATTACTCATTCAGAATCGAGCAAGACGGTATCATCGATTAACGATGTCGAAGTCGGTGAAGTGATCACCACTCAAGTTGAAGACGGTGTGATTGAGTCGCAAGTGACCACAAGAGTGACTAAGAGCGAGCTTTAAGTTCGACCTAACGTTTCAAACCAGAAAGCCCTATCGATAATCGACAGGGCTTTTTAGTATCTAACGCTTTCAAAAAACTAACCTATTCCAACCCTACTCAGTAGTAGAAGGCTCCTTCATGGTTAGCATCCCTTCAGTCACAATAAAGTTGATGATGAAGTCTAGCCCTTGGCTCTCTTTGAGGTTGGTGAACACGTATGGCTTGGTTGGACGCATGCGTTGTGTGTCTTGCTCCATCACCTCAAGTGACGCACCCACATATGGTGCTAAATCGATCTTATTGATAACCAGCAGATCAGAACGCGTAATACCCGGACCACCTTTACGTGGGATCTTCTCCCCTTCCGCTACATCAATCACGTAGATGGTAAGATCGGCTAATTCAGGGCTGAACGTCGCACTCAAGTTATCACCGCCACTTTCGACGAATACCACATCGAGGTTCTTATGCAGCTTAGCCAGCTCTTCAACGGCCGCTAGGTTCATCGACGCATCTTCACGAATCGCAGTATGCGGGCAACCGCCCGTTTCAACACCGATGATACGGTCAGGTTCTAAAGCTTCAGCGCGAGTGAGGATCTTTGCATCTTCTTGGGTGTAGATGTCATTGGTTACGACTGCAATATTCAGCTTGTCTCGAATTGCTTTACACAGCACCTCTAACAACGCTGTTTTACCAGACCCTACCGGGCCGCCAATACCAATTCGAAGGGGTTGCTTATAACTTTCCATTGTCTACTTCCTTATATTCTTTTTACTATACCGTTCGAGCTGACCGCTACGAACGAAATAGTCGTGTGTATTGTGTTTCGTGCAGTGAACTTGCTAATGCCATTGATGGCGAAAAACTGCCTACCATCCAATCTTCTATCGCGTGGGCCTTTTCGATCACCTCAGGAAAGGTGTTGGTGATATTAATCAATGCCAACTGCCCGTCGGTTTGACCTAAAGGCACCAGTTTCACGCCTGCGGTAACGATATTTTCAAGCCAGCTCCATAAGTAACCTTGCTTGAGGCTTTCTAAATCAATGCCCCAATGCTGAGCCGCCATACACATGCCCAACAATTGGTTTGGGTGACTATCAACAGAATCCACCAGCGAAATATCGATATCCAAGCGCTTCAACAAGGTGTTCAATGCATGCCCACGCTGCTTTTCTTCCGCTCGCAATTCACTGGTTTCACGGCTTGAGTATAAGTAGTTACACCAATGCTCAATCTCATCGATTTCACCCTTTTCTAGCGCGTGATAAAGACGCTCTAAGATAGGTAATTCCAAAGTTGCGACACTGGAACTGACGATGGTATTAAGCCACTGTTCCATGCTGTTGCGATCGGTCACCCACCCCGCTTCAACCGCTAACTCTAAGCCTTGCGAATAAGTGAACCCACCAATCGGCAACGATGGACTGATCAATTGAAACAGACGATAGACGGCTACATTTTCTGTTGTGGTCATAATCGTGCCCTCAGTCTTCCAGAATCAAATAAGTTCGAGAGCCTACGCGCCTAACAGCAATAGTGCGCTTGCTGAAGCCACGCCGACTGACAACCATTTAGAGTAAACCGCGCGACCAACAAAAGTACCGATAACCATCAGAGCCAAAGCACTGATACTCATGCCTGTTGCGAACTGAGTCAGGTTGCTCGCGGCTTCAACGCCGTGTGCGTAACCATGGAAAAACAACATAGCAATCGAAGCAACTAATACGCTGTTTACACGCTTGGTTGATGGTGAGAATACATGCCATAAACATAAGCTGACGACAAACAGAGAAGCGATAATGGCAGGCTCAACAATCACAGAGAAACCTAGGGCTTGGCCTGCGATAAGCCCTACCACTAAAGACACCAATCCACCGCCAATCAGAGCTGCTTTTGTCTTGGTGGAAAATGACAGTGCGCCAATTAATAAACCGAAAGCGATCAGCATGATCAGATGATCCATGCCAGTCACAGGGTGAGTTAAGCCAGACATAAACGAGTGAGACTCATGAACTGAATGCGCCCCATGTCCTGGGTGAGCGAAAGCCATCGTTGATGTTGTTAGAGAAGCTATTGTGAAAGTGCATAAGCCTGCAGCTGTTTTAAAGTTCATCGCGAGTTCCTTGCTTTATACCAATCGTAGTAAATAATTGCTCACCCTAGCTTGCTAAAATGCTCGATAACTGCGTTATAATTTTTGATTGTAGAATAACTACTTATCGAAAAATTATGCCTTGTTCTCAAGCCTTTTTTCTGCGCTATTGTTGATCACTTACTTACTGTGATTGGTATTATTGTTATTAATATCGTTGTTATATAAATCGTCTAGTGAGTCATCAATGACTCGATTAATGATGGTGATGATGTCCACCAGAGCGACCGCCATAAGCACCGCCTTCTGGTTCAAACGGTTGTTTCTCAGTGGTCACTTTCGCGCCTAAGCCTTCAACCATTTCATCTAAAACATGGTCGTGTTGATAACGAACCCAACCCGCTTCCACTTGCAGCGGAACATGACGGTTACCAAGGTGATACGCCACTCGCGTTAGCAAGTGTGGGTCTTCACAATAAACAGTCGAAACAGTTTCCGGTGCCGCTTTCACTTCTACGACTAAACCACATTCACTTGAGAGTTGTTCGCCGCCACGCAAGATATGACCTCGTGGTAGAAACAGCCCTGCATTGCGCCCGTCATCTAGCATCACCTTAAGGCGGCTTTTGATGCGACTATCGATCGGCAGGCTCAAATAGCCGTCCGGTGCATTTTGTATTTGAGTATTCAGTTGAGTCAGTTCAATCATGCTATTACCTCAATCTCCTTGTGAGATTTATAACGTTCAAAATAGGGTCACTAAAATAAGATTCTTTAGTCAAAGGCTTAGAATAGAAAGTACCGCTGAGCCATTGGCAGCTCTTCAGCAGGCTCACACGTGAGTAGTTCACCATCGGCGCGCACTTGGTACGTCTGAGAGTCGACTTCAATCTTCGGCATCCAATCATTGAGCTTCATGTCGGCTTTGCTGATGTTTCGGCAGTTGCTCACAACACCAATCAAGCTCTGCAAACCCAATTGCTTATCAATGTTCTGCGCCTTGGCTTCCTTAGAAACAAACAACATTGATGTGTTTTGACATGCCTTGCCGTAGCTACCAAACATTGAACGGTAATGGACTGGCTGAGGTGTTGGGATTGAAGCATTTGGGTCACCCATCGGCGCCATGGCGATCATGCCGCCTTTCAAAATCACACTAGGTTTCACACCAAAGAAAGCGGGCTTCCACAACACTAAGTCTGCTAATTTCCCTGCTTCGATAGAACCGATTTCATGAGACATACCATGAGTGATCGCTGGGTTGATGGTGTACTTAGCGACATAGCGTCTTAATCGGAAGTTATCGCTGTAGTCTGAATCTTCTTTTAGGCTGCCGCGCTGAACTTTCATCTTGTGCGCAGTTTGCCAAGTTCGAGTGATCACCTCGCCTACACGTCCCATTGCTTGTGAGTCCGAAGCGATCATCGAAAAGGCACCTAAGTCATGAAGAATGTCTTCTGCGGCAATGGTTTCACGGCGGATACGTGACTCTGCGAACGCGACATCTTCAGCAATCGATGGTGACAAGTGATGACAGACCATCAACATGTCTAAGTGCTCATCGACGGTATTGATGGTGTAAGGGCGTGTTGGATTGGTTGAGGAAGGCAAAACGTTCGGCTCACCTGCAGCACGAATAATATCGGGAGCATGACCACCGCCCGCACCTTCGGTGTGATAGGTATGAATCACGCGGTCGCCGATTGCGCCAAGTGTCGATTCAACAAAACCAGATTCATTCAGAGTGTCGGTATGAATCGCAACTTGTACGTCCATCTCGTCAGCCACACTCAAACAGGTATCGATTGAAGCGGGAGTGGTTCCCCAGTCTTCGTGTAACTTCAAACCCACCGCGCCTGCCGCTACTTGCTCACGTAGTGCTTCTGGCTGACTGGCATTGCCTTTGCCTAACAAACCAAAGTTCATCGGGAATTGATCGAGTGACTCTAGCATGCGGTGCATGTTCCAAGGCCCCGGTGTGCATGTGGTCGCGTTAGTACCTGTGTTTGGCCCCGTGCCACCGCCGATCATGGTTGTCACACCTGACGCCAGTGCTTCTTCAATCTGTTGTGGGCAAATAAAATGAATGTGTGAATCAATACCACCAGCAGTCAAGATTGAACCTTCGCCTGCTAAAATTTCCGTGCCCGGGCCAATCACAATATCAACGCCCGGTTGAACATCTGGGTTGCCCGCTTTGCCCAATGCCTGAACTCGACCATCTTTGACTGCGACATCGGCTTTTACGATGCCCCAGTAATCCAACACAATCGCGTTAGTGATCACCAAATCTGGAGTTTCGGCACTTGGACGTTGGCTTTGCCCTTGTCCATCACGGATAACTTTGCCGCCGCCGAATTTCACTTCGTCGCCGTATACGGTGTAATCTTTTTCAACTTCTAGCCATAAATCAGTGTCAGCAAGACGCACTCGGTCACCGACTGTTGGCCCAAACATTTCGGCATAAGCCTGTCTGGATATCGTCGCCATGTTCAATCCTTTGTTATTTTCATTATTCCGTGGGAGCGCTTAGAGCTTGCCCATCACCTTTCCTTGGAAGCCATAGATCTCTAACTTACCGGCGTAACGCACTAACTCGACGCTACGCGACTGACCCGGCTCAAAGCGGGTTGCAGTACCCGCAGGAATATTGAGTCGAAAGCCTTTAGTGACTTCTCGGTTAAAGATCAGCGAAGGGTTTGCTTCATAGAAGTGGTAATGAGAGCCAATTTGGACAGGACGATCGCCAATGTTTTGCACCTTAACGGACGTTGTGTCTCGGCCTTCATTGAGAGTGATGTCACCCGGTGCGGTTTCTACTTTTCCGGGAACGAATCCTGAGTATTGTTTTGTGGAACCAGCCATATTTCTTCTCCCTACACGATAGGTTCATGAACGGTCACCAACTTGGTGCCATCGGGAAAAGTCGCTTCGACTTGTACATCTGGGATCATGGAAGGGATCCCCTCCATAACGTCATCGACGGTAAGCAGTGTGCGTCCAAAATCCATCAATTCCGAAACGGTTTTCCCCTCACGGGCACCTTCAAGAATGGCACTGCTGATCAGAGCAATAGATTCTGGGTAGTTGAGTTTTAAGCCTTTCTGTTTACGCTGCTGTGCCAGCATTCCTGCGCAGAAGATAAGTAGCTTATCTTTTTCTCTTGGTGTTAATTCCATTTAGCTGCCCGCTGTTAGTGTTGTTTTCTTATTGCTCAGAAACGCATGAGCAGTAAGTGGGATTCAATCACAGCAAGCTTGAAAAAATGTACCGAGGGCCGGAAGTCGCCCTCGGTACAAATAGGGCTAATCGCTAAGTCGCCCAAATCCTTGGTAAATCAGGAGTCGTACCACATAAATGAGAGCGAGTTGCTTGCCAAATCTGACCAAAGGCTTGGAGGATATCTTCACTCCAATTACCCAAGGCTCGCACCACAATCAATCCTTCTATCTGAGTCGCGCCCAATATTAATGTGGGTTCACTCGACGTTTTTGATGTAACTGATTGCTGTGAAGCTTGCTGTGTAATAGATATGAGCAAGCTCTGTACCAACTCTAGATCTTGCTTCTCATTTGAGGTGATATAAAAGGTTCCCATCATTGAATAATCAAGTAACCCCATATTTATCATTAACTTATCGCCACCATGAAAATTAAAGCCTTCAGTCAGAAGCCTTTGATTATCAAGATAGATTTCTGTTTTCCCAACGAGATGACCATGCTCGAATCCCTCATTCTGTGCAGGGCGTCCAAAACAGTGCATCTCCCAACCCCAAAACTGTGCACCCTTTTCTAGGCGAATTTCAGTATCTAAACGAACGTGTGCATTCGGGAAAAAGATGTTCTCTTGCGGCATCCATTCCAAGCGTGCATCTTTCTTCACTCGTAGGGTCTGCTTCTGCTTGGCGTACTTGTTGTTTGAGCGATAAAACTTGGTCGCACCGGGTGTGGTAATCAACGCGTGAGCACCGTGCTCAAGATTCACGTTAATATTGAGAGTGTCACCACCTACCACTCCGCCGGGGGGATGGAGTAAGTAGGTGTGACACGTTTCCCCATCAGGATACAGGGGGCGTTGCACCGCAAGCGGACCAGACTGCTGACGATTCTTTAATACGGTTTTATCACCTCGATCGACAAAGGTGAGGTTTAAACTCGCTTGCCAACCATCACGAATATCTTGTTCGATGGTCTCATTCAAAGATAAAGCTTCTACTAAAGAAGCCTTGCTTACTTCATTCGGAGAAAAGAGAGAATTCATACGGTTAGGTACTCCTTTATCAAGGACTCATCGAGCCCTTTCATTTCACCTTCTGCTACCTGACGACCACGGTCGAGAATGCAAAATCGGTCACCGACCTTTCTCGCAAATGGCAGCTTCTGCTCAACAAGTAGGACGGTGAGTCCCATCTTCTCGTTGAGCATACGAATGATGTCACCAATCTCTTGCACGATATTGGGCTGAATACCTTCTGTCGGTTCATCCAAGATCAATAGCTTTGGATTGACCACCAGCGCACGCCCAATCGCCAGTTGCTGCTGCTGACCACCCGATAAGTCACCTCCGCGACGATGCAGCATCTCTTTTAACACTGGGAATATATCGAAGATGAACTCAGGGATCTTACGGTCGCCCTTTTCGCGAATCGGCAAGCCTACTTCTAGGTTTTCTTGAACGGTAAGCATCGGAAAGATCTGACGACCTTGCGGCACGTAGCCGATGCCTTGGCGAGCGCGATCTTCCGCATCGGTTTTCAAAAGCGACTCGCCCGATAATGAGATGTCACCGCTTTCAACCTTAACCAACCCCATGATGCATTGCAGCAACGTGGTTTTACCGACGCCATTGCGCCCCATTAGCACCGTGCATTTACCTTCTGGGATCTGCATATCCAAATCCCACAGCGTGTGGCTCTCACCGTAATATTGATTAACTGATTTAACCTCTAACATCCTATTCTCCGAGATAAACTTGTTTAACTTCAGGGTGAGCCTGCACTTGATCCATAGTGCCTTCAGCCAGCACATGACCTTGATGAAGCACGGTGACATGGCTAGCAATCGAACGAACGAAATCCATATCATGTTCAACGACCACAACCGAGTGCTTACCTGCCAGTGAGTTAAGTAACTCAGAGGTGCGATCCATTTCTTGGTGAGTCATACCTGCCACGGGTTCATCCACCAGCAACAGCTTAGGGTTTTGCATCAATAGCATGCCGATCTCTAACCACTGCTTTTGTCCGTGAGACAGGTTACCTGCCAAATTCGCCGCTTCGTCTTTTAAATGAATCAGCTCAAGTACCGAGGTCAATTTGTCTTTCTGTTCACCAGACATCACAGCGGTGAACGTCGCCCACACTGAGCGGTCACCGGCCATGGCTAATTCAAGGTTCTGCCACACAGTTAAACACTCAATCACGGTCGGTTTTTGGAATTTACGCCCAACGCCTGCATTGGCGATTTCGGCTTCGTTCATCTTCAATAAGTTGATGTTCGAACCCAACCACACCTCGCCGGTGTCTGGCTTAGTTTTACCTGTGATAATGTCCATCATGGTGGTTTTACCTGCGCCATTAGGACCTATGATACAGCGTAGCTCTCCCTCTTTGATGTAGAGGTTGAGGTCGTTTATCGCTTGGAAACCATCGAAGCTTTTGTTGACGCCTTCGACATACAACAGCACGTTATGTCGAGTATCGATGGCAGGATGAATATCGGGTTTGAGGTAATCAAAGACTTCGTCTCGACGAGTGAACGCCTGAACCGATTCCTTTACGCTATTAAATGTGGTCATGCGATCACCTCCTTGGCCTTGTGCTGATCATCCTTATCTTTATCTTGGTTTTTCCCATTTGATGCCTTGCGCAGCTGCTGCCACTTTTCACTGACAAAGCCAATCACACCTTGTGGGAAGTACATGGTTGAGAGTACGAATAGTCCACCCAGAGCAAACAGCCACACCTCCGGGAACTCAACCGTAAACCAACTCTTGGCGTAGTTGATGATCAATGCACCGACAATGGCACCAAACAGAGTGGCACGACCGCCTAAGGCTACCCAAACCACAATCTCAATCGAGTTAAGAGGAGCAAATTCTCCCGGATTGATAATACCCACTTGAGGGACATATAAAGCCCCGGCAATACCGGCGATAACCGCAGAAAGAACGAAGACCCACAGCTTGATGCCATCGACGTCATAGCCCATAAAGCGAGTGCGTGATTCCGTATCACGAATCGCTAATGCCACACGACCTAATCGACTGGTCACCACCATGCGACAAGCTATGTAGCTGAGAATAAGCGCAATACCAGTCGCGACAAACAGACCTATCTTGACCGCATCACTCTGCAAACTCAGACCGATGATGTCTTTGAAATCCGTCAGTCCGTTGTTGCCACCAAAGCCCATTTCGTTGCGGAAAAATGCCAACATCAATGCGTAAGTTAATGCCTGAGTCATGATAGAAAGATACACCCCGGACACACGAGAGCGGAAAGCTAAATAACCGAACAAGTAAGCCAATGCGCCCGGCACTAGCACCACCATCAGGCAAGCAAACCAGAACTGGTCAAAGCCATGCCAGAACCACGGCAACGCAGACCAATCAAGGAACACCATGAAATCTGGTAAGACTGGATCACCATAAACCCCACGGTCACCAATCTGACGCATCAAGTACATGCCCATCGCATAACCACCAAGCGCAAAGAAAGCACCGTGGCCAAGGCTCAAGATTCCGAGATAGCCCCACACCAGATCGAGCGCCAACGCCAACATTGCGTAGCTCAGATATTTGCCCATCAGCGAGATAGTAAAAGTCTCTACATGGAGCGGGTGCCCACTTGGTAACATGGTGTTAGCCAGTGGGATAAGAATAACGGCCGCTAGAATGGCAAGGATGGTCAGTTGGCCACCTTTGTCACCACGCATTGCCGAAAGTACAAATGATTTTGACTGCATGATGTTGTCCTTAACCTTCAGCCGCACGACCACGTTGCGGGAAGAGTCCGCGTGGGCGTTTTTGAATAAATAGAATGATGAAAACCAGTACCAGAATCTTGGCGAGAACCGCACCAGCCCATGGTTCTAAAATTTTATTGAACAGACCAAGGCTTAAGCCTGCGACTAGCGTGCCCCATAGGTTGCCAACACCGCCGAATACCACCACCATGAATGAGTCGATGATGTACGCCTGCCCCATATTTGGGCCAACGTTGGTCAGTTGAGACAGTGCCACGCCTGCAACACCCGCAACGCCAGAGCCTAAACCGAAGGTCATCGCATCAACTCGCTCTGAACGAATACCCATCGCACGAGCCATGCCACGGTTTTGAGAAACCGCACGAACCTGCAAACCTAGTGGTGTCTTTTTCAGAACCATTAATAAGCCCATAAACACCAAACCACAGAAGAGAATGATGTAAAGGCGGTTGTAGGTCAGGGACAACATTGGGTTTAATTGAAGTGCTCCAGACATCCATTCAGGTGTACTCACTGATCGGTTCAGCGGAGAGAAAATAGAGCGAACGGCTTGCTGCAAGATTAAGCTGATACCAAAGGTGGCGAGCAAGGTCTCTAATGGACGCCCATAAAGGTGACGAATCACGCTTCGCTCAATCGCAATACCCACTAAGCCCGAAACGATGAATGCTGCAGGAATAGAAAGTATTAGCGCTAAACCAATATGATTCGGCATCAGAAGTTGCAATACATAGGTGGTGTAAGCGCCAATCATGATCAGCTCACCATGAGCCATGTTGATAACGCCCATCACACCAAAGGTAATCGCTAAGCCAATGCCTGCCAGTACCAATACCGAGCCTAAACTCAAACCGAAGAATACTGTTTCTACACCCGAATAGAGTGCTTGGCTTTGTTGATAGCTATCCATCGCACGTTCTGCTGCAGCGGTAATGCTTGGATCTTGCTCACTGTTCAGTAGTTGGTTCAGTGTTTTCAGAACGACCGAGTGTTTGAAGTCGCCAACTCGTTCAATTGAAGCCACACGATCTTCAATGGTGGCACTGTTATTAAGAGAAGTGGCAATCGCTAACGACAAATCCATTAGCTCAGCTACTTTGCCATCTGATTCATTGGCTCTGAGTTCAGTTAGTCGTTCGATAATGTCAGCGTCTTTGGTTCCTAACAAATCCAAAACCGCCTTATAACGCACATCAGGGTTGCCGCTGTTCAGTCCAATCGAGGCTATTTCCCCGCGTAATATCCCGCGAAGTTTGTTATTCACACGAACCTTTTTAAACTGTCTCGCATTCTCGATATTAAGCGTTGAATCATCCCATACTGACTGAGCTGACGTCGCTGTTTTGATACTTTGAATGAGGTAGAGCTGTTTGTACTGCTCGCTCTGTTTCTCATTGAAGTAGTAAAGGTTTCCGTTTAACCAGCCATCTAAAATAGCTTTCGACACATCTTCCGTTTGCGTCTCAATCACCCAATCGATAGCTAATTCTTTATCCGATGTTTTCTTACCAACTAGCGCCTTGGTAAAGCTAGCTTCATCCGTTATTCCAGCAAAAGCCAACTGAGCACTGACTGCCATGAGCAACAGCGCTTTAAATACGTTTAATACGTTTTTCATCCCTGCTTCCTTAACCAACCAAGTTAGATATTGTTATTTTTACTTGGAGGATGTGTGGATAGTGGTTGTTACCTGAAACGATGAGCCTTCCGTTCGCTTCGCCCGTTAAACAGACGCGTTCTTCCCAAACCGGAAGGCTCAATATTCCTGAATTGACGATCTAGTTACCGCCAGAACACTTCTTCGTTTCGACGTTAAACGCACCACATGAGAATGGCTTCGACCAGCTAGAGAACAGTTTTGCCGATTCAGGTAAGTAACTCGACCAAGCATCACCCGCCACTAGTCCAGTGGTTTCCCAAACGATATCGAATTGACCATCGCCTTGGATTTCACCGATCAGGACTGGTTTAGTAATGTGGTGGTTTGGCAGCATGGTAGAGTAGCCGCCAGAAAGGTTAGGTACAGACACGCCAATCAAGGCATCTTGCACAGATTCAGGATCGGTTGTGCCCGCATTAGTGACCGCTTGAGCCCACATATTGAAGCCAACATAGTGCGCTTCCATTGGGTCATTGGTGACACGCTTTTCACTCTTGATGAACGACTGCCACGTTTCAACGAACTCTTCATTAGCTTCAGTATCAACACTCATGAAGTAGTTCCATGCCGCTAGATGACCAACCAATGGTTCTGTGTCCATGCCTGACAGTTCTTCTTCACCAACAGAGAATGCAATAACTGGGATGTCTTCAGATGAAATGCCTTGAGCGCCTAGCTCTTTATAGAAAGGTACGTTCGCATCGCCGTTTACAGTAGAAACCACAGCGGTTTTCTTGCCAGCTTCACCGAACTTTTTGATGTCTGAAACGATAGATTGCCAATCAGAGTGACCAAATGGCGTGTAGTTGATCATGATGTCTTCTTCTGCGACACCTTTATCTTTTAGGTAGGCTTCTAAGATCTTATTGGTTGTACGTGGATAAACGTAATCGGTACCTGCAAGTACCCAGCGCTCGACTTCAAGCTCTTCCATCAAGTAATCCACTGCTGGGATCGCTTGTTGGTTTGGCGCAGCACCGGTGTAGAAAACGTTTTTAGAAGACTCTTCACCTTCATACTGTACTGGGTAGAAAAGGATGCTGTTGAGTTCTTCAAAGACAGGTAGCATGGATTTACGTGATACCGACGTCCAACCACCGAACACCACATCCACTTTCTCTTTTTCGATAAGCTCACGCGCTTTCTCAGCAAATAGCGGCCAGTTTGACGCAGGGTCAACCACGACAGGCTCTAGCTTCTTACCAAGCAAACCGCCCTTTTTGTTCTGCTCTTCGATGAGCATTAGCACGGTATCTTTTAGCGTTGTCTCACTGATCGCCATGGTGCCAGAGAGTGAGTGTAGAACACCGACCTTGATGGTCTCATCAGCAGCAAACACTGTTGCAGAAGAAAATGAAAGTGTTGTACACAGTGCAGCTAGCGATAAATTGAACACCTTGTTCATGATATTACTCCATAATTGTATTTTTGTTATTCAATTACAGAGTTACAAGAAGAGTGCCAAACTTATAAACCAACGAAATTATTTATAAGTAATTGTATTAATAGAATTTAAAAGAAACTCACACCAATAGAGTGCATAGCAATCATGTAACTATGTTTCATACTGGTGCAGTGACGGTGGGAATGAACCAAGATGACACATTCCTGTTCTTCAGATACAAAAAAGACCCAACACTTTAGTATTGAGTCTCTGGTATAACATCACCGATGGTCGTTCAAACCATGTAGTTTAAGGCTATTCCGCAGGTTGAAATTCGAATTTTACTCTCGACTTTGATTTCAACTCGTTGCAATCACCGTTGCAAAAATAGCTCGCCGCACCACAGGCTTGAAGCTTCTCAAGTTGGCTGCTGCACTCAGGGCAAAACCCAACTTTAGTAAAGTGAGCCTGACAACTTTCACAATGATACTTGCCATCCCAAGCTAGCTCAGACTGGCACTTAGGGCAGATATTTTCACTCATTAGCATTTCCTAATTCACTACTATTTTTACAATCTACTACCGCTGAGACTTCGCTTGCTTGATTTGGTACATGTTCTTATCAGCTTGTGCGATCAACTGGTCTAATCCTTGAGGATCTTTGTCACAAGAAAGCCCGACACTCACCGAGAATTGCACATCATTGATATAAAGCGCTTGTTGCAGTGCTTTCTCTAAGCTGTGGTAGAAGCTAACAACGCTTTCTTGATCATCAAAACATGAGAACACCACAAACTCATCACCACCATAACGCCCTATCTTGGCACATGCTGTGGTTGCCTCATCAAGAACTTCGGCAACCGCCAGCAACACATCGTCACCGAAACTGTGGCCATAGGTATCATTTATTGATTTGAACTTATCGACATCCACAAACAGACACGCCATCACCTTTTCTGAAAAACATCGCTTAGCCAACACTTTTTCGGCTTCATTGAACAGTGCACGACGATTCAAGCAATGGGTTAAAGAATCTCGATTGGCGAAAAAGTTAAGCTGATTCTCCAACTCGAACTTCTCTAGTGCTACCGAATACAGGGAAGCCAGTAGTTCTAAGATCTCGAGCTCAAATTCATGCGGTTCAGAGATGTACTGACTATAAATAGCGAAGGTACCCAACACATTACCGCGCGACGAGATAATGGGGACCGACCAACAGGCATGTAAATTCGCTTGATTGGTGAGGGCCAGAAAAGGTGCCCAGTTTGGGTGTGCATTTATGTTGGAGATCATCACTGCTTTCTTAAGCGCAGCTGCCTCGCCACAAGAGCCTATCCCCGCACCAATTCCTATCCCTTCGATCTGTTGATTGTAAAAATCAGGCAGGTTTGGGGCATACTCAAGGTGTAACGTTTTAGACTCTGAGTTGAGCAGTAAAATTGAAGCCATGCGCTGCTCGGTAAGCTGAATAATCTTGTGATTTAAATCTTTGCGATCCATCCCAAGCGCAAGCTTCCGTAGCAAGCTATTGACGGCTCGATGACCTTCTAATAAAAATTGTTGTTCCATTCACTAAGGCTTTCAATTGTGTAATCGGGTACAACTTGTTCTTATGCAAGCTTGTTATTGGTTAATAATAACACACTAAATTAGTACGACACACAATCGAAGATCATAGGTTGATCTTTCGCTTTATCTATTTTGATCAGCGATCTACCCCAAAAAGAATATTTATATCACCACACACCGAAAGCATAAGTTACATATGCTGCATTTCAATTTCAAATAGTCATTTATATCAAAAGTAACATGTAAAAATAAAATAAACAGCACAAGCCATTTCGATCTGTAGTCTAAATCATCGAATTACATGCGTCAGCATTTCAATGTTTTGGCCATCTAGCTGGGTCAGCTTAACGGACAGCGCACCAAGTTCTGAGGTATTTCCAATGTGTGTGCCACCACAAGGAATAGTGACCTGAGTATCTGCGTCAAGCTGCCACTCCCAGTAACGAGAGTCTGTTAACGCCTCGCCTTCTAGTCTCATCGCAACTGGCGTCGGCTCTGCAAGCCAGCCCGCAAGCATTTGGTTGATATCAGCTTCGATGTCATCAAGATTTGCTAGCATGTCTGCAACGTTCAAACCACGCTTCTTCAGGGTTTTGCCTAAGCGATACTTATCGGTACACAGCTCTGGAGTCACAAAGCTCGTCACTTGTGCGTAGCTATTGAAGTCGTAACTGCCAAGCGGATCTTTTCTGTCCGCATCTTTACGCCAGTAGCTTTCAGCCAATACTTTATTCAAGGCTAGGAAAGCGATGTGACCAGCACTGTGACCACGGCTCAAACTGGCTTGGTACTCTTTATCAACCGACAACACGACTTCGTCGTTAACCTTAATCATAGAAGCAGATGTAGGTAGCTGGTGGACAACAACAAACGCCCACCCTTCCGTATCACGCTTAACAGGGATATCTGCTGCGATATGAAGCTTGCCAGTAGATTGTTCTATAGCACCAACAAGGCAGTCTTCAACTGGATATAGCACGTCACCAACACTCACAAAGCCTTGGTCTGCAGGGTGATCTGGCCAAATGTGACTCACTGGGTGGAAGGGTGTCACGTCGGTGATCAGGTAAGTTTTGCTGTCATCGCTTTCAACGTACTGCGCTTTAGCATTGAGCTGCCAAGCCTGATGACAAAATTGAGTGATGGTTGGTGTGATTGCTGACACAGGTGTAATCAAATCGCTAGTAGTCATATCGTTCTTCTTCTGGAATCTAGTCTGATTCGTTGAGCCATGATGATAAAAACGTATTGTTATGGCTTAACGTGAATTTTGCTTAAAAAAATACCCGAGACAGGCTCGGGTATCAAATCTATTGGAAAGGTTTACTTACGACCTTTAACCATGCTCATCATACGTTTACGTTTACGTTCTTGAGAAATTGTCAGCTTGTTAGTCTTAGCTTCAAATGGGTTCTCGCTGTTCTGGAATTGAATGCGAATAGGTGTACCCATGATTTCTAGTGAACGACGGTAGTAGTTCATCAAGAATCGTTTGTATGAATCTGGCAAGTTACGAACTTGGTTGCCGTGGATAACGATAATCGGTGGGTTGTAGCCACCAGCGTGCGCGTATTTCAGTTTCACACGACGGCCACGAACCATAGGCGGTTGGTGATCATCAGTCGCCATCTTCATGATACGAGTTAGCACAGAAGTACCAACACGAGTAGTCGCTGACTTGTAAGCTTCTTGTACAGACTCAAACAAGTGACCAACACCTGTACCGTGAAGTGCAGAGATAAAGTGAATACGTGCGAAATCAACGAAGCCTAAGCGACGGTCTAGCTCTTTCTTAACGCGTTCTTTAACGTCGTTATCTAGGCCATCCCACTTGTTTACGGCAATAACAATTGAACGACCAGCGTTCAACGCAAAGCCTAGCAAGCTTAGATCTTGATCAGAGATGTTTTCGCGAGCATCGATAAGCAGCAATACAACGTTAGCATCTTCAATCGCTTTCAGTGTTTTAACCACTGAGAACTTCTCTACCGTTTCGTTGATGTTTTTACGACGACGAACACCCGCAGTATCGATTAGAACGTATTCACGCTCGTCACGCTGCATTGGGATGTAGATAGAGTCACGAGTCGTACCTGGCATATCGTAAACAACCACACGCTCTTCACCAAGAATACGGTTCGTTAGCGTTGATTTACCTACGTTAGGACGGCCAATGATCGCTAGTTTGATCGGTTGATCTTGAAGACGCTTGAATTCTGCTTCAGCTTCTTCTTCTGTAAATTCAACCTGCTCTTCTTCTTCGTCTTCAAACTCAGTTAAGTCGCTTACTTCGCCATTCTCAGCTTTTAGCGCTTCTGCGAATGGGTTAAGAGCAAGGTCAATAAGTGCAGTAACACCACGACCATGCGCCGCAGCGATTTGGTACATGTCTTCTACACCTAGTTGCCAGAAGTCAGCACTTGCAGCATCAGGGTCGATACCATCAACCTTGTTTACTACTAGCATTGAAGGCTTTTCTAGTTGACGTAGGTGCTTAGCAATCGCCACGTCTGAAGGTGTTAGACCCGCACGGCCATCTACCATAAATAGAACGACATCAGCTTCATCAATCGCCGCTAGCGACTGTTCAGCCATTTTAGTTTCAACACCTTCTTCAGTACCGTCGATACCGCCAGTGTCAATAACAATAAAGTCATGCTCGCTAAAATGAGCATGACCGTATTTACGGTCACGCGTTAAGCCAGGGAAATCCGCAACCAATGCATCACGAGTTCGAGTCAATCGGTTAAATAACGTAGATTTACCTACGTTCGGACGCCCTACTAGAGCAACAACAGGTACCATAACAACCTCTACAATTTCTTCTCTAAATGTAGTTATAGGTAAGCACTTGTTCGCAAGTTTAAACTCTTACCTATAACCACACGGTTTATTAATTTTTAACAACAAAACGGCTCCTGGCTGTTACCAACCAGGAGCCGACTGTGAATTATATCACGCTTTTATTGGCTAATCGTTAGTTTCTTTACATCGCCATTGCGAGTCGTCACTAAGTAGCCTTCAGGCAGTTCAATTGGTACAACCGCAAAGCCGCTATCATCGACAAGCTGTTGAGCAACAAACTCACCCGATGAACGATCCAACCAGTGCAGATAACCTTCAGTATCACCCACGACTACATAACCATTAATAATAGCAGGTGCTGTCAGTAAGCGGTTTTCTAACAATGGAGTGCTCCACAGTTCAGTACCACTACGCGCATCAACCGCAACCACATGGTCTTTGTCGGTAACAACGAACAAACGGCTACCATCACTTGCTAAATCAATCGCTGATGAGTAGTTACGTTTCCAAATTGGCTTACCAGAACGAAGGTCGATAGCAATCAGCTGACCATTGATACCTACGGTATACAGGGTGCCACCAAGAACAATTGGAGATGCATCAACATCAACCAAACGATCAATTTCCGTTGCACCTTTTGGTGTGCCTACTGGCTGTTGCCAAATAAGCTGACCACGATCAACGATAGCCGCAGCTAGACGACCATTTGCTGTACCCCAGAATACACCACCAGAAACTGCAACAGGCGAGCTATCGCCACGCAGTGTTAGGCTTGGTACTTCCGTACTGATGGTCCATTTTTGTTCACCGCTTGCTTGATCTAACGCGATCAACATACCGCGACTGGTATGAACAATGACCATGTTGCTATCAGTTGCTGGGGATGCAAGCACCTCGCCATTGACTGATACACGCCACAGCTCTTCACCGGTCGATTCTTCCAGTGCGATCACTTCGCCATTTTCAGAACCAACAAAAACTTTACCGTAAGCCGCCGTTAAGCCACCCGATAAACGAGCCAATACGTCTTTCTCAAGATCGACTTTCCACAGCGCTTTACCTGTATCAGGATCAAGCGCTTTAACCATACCTTCACGGCTTGCAACAAACACTTTGTCGTAAGCCAATTCTGGCGTTAGTTTTGAAAAGTAGTGACCAACACCATCACCAACCGACGTAGACCATTCCTGACTAGGAGTGAACTCGCTGTTTACCGTTGGGACTGGAGCCATGATTACGGTGTCTTCTTCACCCGCACAGCCAGCTAGTAGGCCAAGAGCAATCGCACACAACGCCGCTTTTGGAAACATCTTCTTCATTCAAAGCGCCTTATTTAGCTAGGTCGTCAAGTTTGATTTGAAGCGTTTGGCTAGCGTCAACAGCTTGCTGTGCTTCTGTGTAAGCACTGTATGCTGCGTCTGTGTCGCCTTTACGAAGTGAGATATCACCACGCAGTTCAGCAACACGGCCTTTCCAAGATTCATCTGTCATAGCAGCAAGATCAGTCAGTGCTGCGTCAAATTCACCTTGCTCAGCTTTAATACGTGCAACACGGTAAGTAAGTAGTGGCGCAAGTGCCGCGTCCTTAGTTGCCGATTTTGCCCACTCGAGCTGTTCAAGTGCCGCCGCTAGATCGCCTGCTTGTACTTGTACTTTTGCTAGTTGCATAGCAGCAAGTACTGAGTACTCAGCATCTTTGTTTGCGTCGATGAAAGCTTGAATATCAGATTGAGCATCAACACCCTTAACATCAAGAGCTGAAATTACAGAGGTGTAGCTTTCTGAAGCTGCTTCACGCGCTTCAACTACTGAATCTTGGTAATAGCGCCAGCCAAATAGACCACCTAAACCAATAACCGCACCAAAGATTACGGCTTTACCGTTCTCTTTCCACCAATCTTTAATGGCTTCAACTTGTTGCTCTTCGCTATCGTAAAGTTCCACTTCCTGTCCTCTTTAATTCTTTAAACGCCAGCATAGTGCTGACGTTAGTATTCATTATGAGCGTTTGCTCAATGGCTAATTAGATTAGCGCAGCAACTTTCTCTGCAACTTCCGTTTGAGACACGGTTTCTTGCTCGCCGCCAACCAGATCTTTTAACACAACTGTATTGTCAGCAACTTCGTTCTCACCAAGTACCAGCGCCACAACAGCACCTACTTTGTCAGCACGTTTGAATTGCTTCTTGAAGTTACCACCACCGAAGTGGTTCATTACACGCACGCCTTCAACGGTGTCGCGTAACTGATTCGCTAACTGCATGCCCGCGATCATAGTACCTTCGCCAGCAGCAACTACGTATACATCAACGCTACGACGAACTTCTGTTAGCTCTAGCGTTTCCATCATCAGAACCAGACGCTCTAGACCCATTGCGAAGCCAACTGCATTTGTTGCTTTGCCGCCTAGTTGCTCAACAAGACCATCGTAACGACCGCCGCCACATACTGTACCTTGAGCACCAAGGCTATCTGTGATCCACTCAAATACGGTGCGGTTGTAGTAATCTAGGCCACGTACTAGACGCTCATTAACTTGGTATTCGATACCAACAGCGTCAAGAAGTTCACACAAACCAGCAAAATGTTGCTTCGATTCTTCACCTAGATATTCAGATAGTCGAGGTGCGTCACCTAAGATAGCTTGAACGTCAGGGTTCTTAGTATCAAGTACACGTAGAGGGTTAGTGTGCATGCGACGTTTGCAGTCTTCGTCAAGCACATCAATGTGTTGCTCAAGGAAAGCCACTAACGCAGTGCGGTAGCTAACGCGATCTTCTTGAGAACCGATTGAGTTCAGCTCTAGGCGAACGTGCTTGTCGATGCCTAGCTCACGCCATAGACGTGCTGTCATCATGATAAGTTCTGCGTCAACGTCTGGACCGTCTAGGCCAAACACTTCAACACCACATTGGTGGAATTGACGGTAACGACCTTTTTGAGGACGCTCGTGACGGAACATAGGGCCCATGTACCATAGGCGCTGTTCATCACGGTTGATAAGGCTGTTTTGAATACATGAACGAACACAACCTGCTGTGCCTTCTGGACGCAGCGTTAGGCTATCGCCATTGCGGTCGTCAAAGGTGTACATCTCTTTAGAAACAACGTCTGTCTCTTCACCAACTGCACGGCTAAATAGGTTTGTTTCTTCAACGATAGGCATACGTACTTCGTTGTAACCGTATGCACTCACCACGTTTTTAACTGCGCTTTCTACTTTCTGCCACAGTGGTGATTGAGTTGGAAGGCAGTCGTTCATGCCTCGAATTGCTTGAATATTTTTAGCCACAGTATTTATTCCGTAATTTCTCACGACCAGGTGTTAGTGCGAATAGACAATCACACCCCATCGCGTTGTATTAATCTTCTAAGTTTTCTACATCAATGCGATTTGCTTTATCAAGCACTGACGCTTTTGCACGAATCTTAGCTTCAAGTTTGTCGACAAGGTCATCGTTGTCGAAGCGCTCTTTCTGACGCTTACCATCTTCGTAGAAGGCACTCTTACGTGCACTACCAGCTAAACCTAAGTGAGACACTTCAGCTTCACCAGGGCCGTTAACCACACAACCGATGATAGATACGTCCATTGGAGTGATCACGTCTTCTAGGCGCTCTTCAAGGGCATTAACGGTGTTAATAACATCGAACTCTTGACGAGAACAGCTCGGACACGCAATGAAGTTGATGCCACGCGAACGAATGCGCAAAGATTTAAGAATATCAAAGCCAACTTTGATCTCTTCAACCGGATCAGCCGCTAGCGATATACGCAGCGTATCGCCGATACCTTCAGAAAGAAGCATACCTAAACCTACCGCTGACTTCACAGAGCCTGCACGCGCACCACCCGCTTCGGTAATACCAAGGTGAAGAGGTTGATCAATCTGCTTAGCCAGCAAACGGTAAGAACCGACAGCAAGGAATACATCAGAAGCCTTCACGCTGACTTTGAATTGATCAAAGTTCAGACGGTCTAGGATATCTACATGACGCATTGCTGACTCAACAAGCGCTTCTGCTGTAGGTTCTGTGTATTTCTCTTGGATCTCTTTCTCAAGAGAACCGCCGTTAACACCAATACGAATCGGAATATTCATATCACGTGCACAATCAACAACTGAGCGGATACGGCTTTCGTTACCGATGTTACCTGGGTTGATACGCAGACAGTCAACGCCGTATTCCGCCACTTTAAGTGCGATACGGTAGTCGAAGTGAATATCAGCAACCAAAGGAACAGAGACCTGCTGCTTGATTAGCTTAAAGGCTTCAGCTGCATCCATAGTCGGTACAGATACGCGAACGATATCAGCGCCAACTTTTTCCAGAGCTCTAATTTGAGCAACGGTCGCGGCTACATCTGTTGTTCTTGTGTTGGTCATGGATTGCACAGCAATTGGTGCACCATCACCGATCGGCACATCACCCACATAAATACGGGTTGATTTGCGACGAATAATAGGAGATTCGTGTTGCATATTAACTCTAAGGTAAGGTTATTCTAGCTACTTTGCCTGAAGTATACCCAGAAAGGTCGACAGGTTCACTTGCAAATGTCATTGATACGCCTTCTGGCGCACCTAGAATCACTTTATATGGCGCAGTTCCTGATAGATTTAACGACTGACCTGCTTTTTTGATGCCAGTCGACAAGGTTTTACCCGTTGCATCTTTTACTTGGATCCAGCAATCAGCAGAGAACTGCATCACTAGCTCGTTGGCCACAGCTTCAGAAGCCGTGCTAGCTTCAACCGTTTCTGAATTCGCAGCAGCTTCAGCAGTTGGTTCAGTCTCTGTTGTTTGTTGTGCAGAAGTTTCGTCAGCTGGAGTAACAGCATCTGAACTTTCTTCCGCATCGCTTATCGCAGCAAGGCCTTCAGCACCTTCAACAACAGAAGCACCCGCTTCGTTTTTTTCAGCTTCAATCACTTCTAAAGAGGTGAATTCAGGGGCAAGTGATTCTTCTACCGCTAGCTCTTCTGAGCTTTCAGTATTCGCTAAAGATTGAGATAGGGTGTCTTGCTGTTGGTTCTGCCACCACCAAAGTGAGGAGATACCCGCAATGACCGCAAAAATGCTCCAAGTCAGGATCATAATACGGCTGTTGTGCTTCTCGGTTTTGGTCTTACGAGAAAAACTCAGCATTTCTTGCTCTTGATGCTGAGCATCACCGGCATGATGCAGCGCACTCAATACGACTTTTTCGTCAAGATTGACGTATTTCGCGTATGAACGAATATAGCCACGCATAAACGTCGCCACTTGATCTGACTCGAATTGGTTTTCTTCAATTTGTTGGATCAGAGTAACGCGAAGTTTCAAGCGATCAGAAATCTGCTTTTGCGTTAAACCAAGAGATTCTCGTTTGTTCTTAAGCAGCGTTCCCGCTTCCAAAGCTGGAGCTACGTTTTCTTGCGCTTGTGTATCTTGTTCTGTGTTCATAGAGAGTGAACTTCTAAAGTATTATCGCAGGTTGAGGAGAGCGTTTTCTTATTGTCGTTTAAGCTCAATCTAACAACCCACGTTATGTGGAATTTTTCCTGCTATCTAAATCATCAACCCTTAAAGGCGAACATCATTCATTTATTATGGATGACCTTCTCAGGAAGCTAGTTTATCAAGTAGCCAACCTAAATAGACATATTGATGATCAGTAGCAAGCGAGCACTTAAATTAATTTAAGATTAGTTAATCATAAGCTAATGCCATTACAAGGCAAAAACACTTTAAACAAAATTTACCGTCAGCTCATGGTTTTGTCCAAAATTTGACGAAAAATGTAAGAAAGCGTGGGCAAGAAGTCCAAAAAATCAAAAACTGCACCCCAGAAAAGCAACAAGCCAGAAGTAAGACTTCTGGCTTGTTTAGGTTCTAATCGCGTTTTATACCGCTTTTACTTCAATCACACCACCGGCAATCAAGTTCGCTTCAGAGGCTGCTTTAAGCATTTTAGTACGCTTGGTTCTATCAATCACATCACCGACTAACTGACCACACGCGGCATCAATATCATCACCACGAGTCTTACGAACGGTTACTGTGTAGTTGTATTCCATCAGCGTTTTTTGGAAGCGATCAATACGAGAGTTGCTTGGCTTCTTATAAGGCGACCCCGGGTAAGGGTTGAATGGAATCAAGTTGATCTTACAAGGCGTCTCTTTCATTAGCTCAGCAAGTTCACGTGCGTGGTCCATATCATCATTCACATGATCCAATAACACGTACTCAACCGTTACTTTACCGCGGTTAGCATTTGAAGATGCAATGTAACGACGAACAGATGCTAGGAAGTCTTGGATATCCCAACGGTCGTTGATCGGCATGATTTGGCTACGTAGTGCATCGTTTGGCGCATGTAGAGAAATAGCCAATGCGACATCGATGTTGTCTGTCATTTGGTCAAGGCCAGAAACAACACCAGAAGTTGATACGGTTACACGACGCTTAGACAGTGCGAAACCTAGATCATCAAGCATGATTTCTAATGATGGCATTAGGTTCTTCATGTTCAATAGAGGCTCGCCCATACCCATCATTACAACGTTAGTAATTGGACGACGACCGGTTTCTTTTTCTAGGCCGATTTCGCGAGATGCACGCCAGATTTGGCCAACAATCTCTGAAACTTTTAGGTTACGGTTGAAGCCTTGTTGAGCTGTAGAACAGAACTTACATTCAAGTGCACAACCAACCTGTGAAGATACACATAGCGTCGCACGGTCACCATCTGGGATGTATACCGTTTCAACGTCTTGGTCGCCAACGCTCATCGCCCATTTAATTGTGCCATCTGAAGAGTGTTGAGCTTCAGAAACAACAGGTGCAACAATCTCACAGCGACGTTGAAGTTTCTCACGTAACTTTTTGTTGATGTTGTTCATTTGTTCGAAGTCATCGACACCGAAGTGATAAATCCACTTCATCACTTGCTCTGCTCGAAACGCTTTCTCATTCAGTTCTTCTGTGAAAAATTTACGAAGACCTTTACGATCAAAATCGAGTAGATTGACTTTAGCTGTGGTCATGATGCCTCTCAATGACGGAACAATAATTAAGGGCGCGAATTATACAGGCTTTACGCAACTTCAACAAGCATTGTAAAACCCTGTGTTTATTAAGACGTTCAAACTTAAGCGATTAAAATTTGAACAATTGTATTTATCGGCCTGAGATTACCCAATTTAAACAAAGATTCCCGATTACACTCCTTCGTCGCTTTCGGGAATGACGTAAATAATCACCAATTGCTCGATAATATTTACCACGAGATGGTTGCTCCAAAGTTCCCCGTCATTCCAGAACTGAGGAACGAAGTATCTGGAATCTCCAATAACAAAAACAGATTCCCGATTACGCTCCTTCGTCGCTTTCGAGAATGACGACTAAATTGATTATCGAGAGCGTAAAATCCACTTACAAAAAAGGCCTCACCGAGGTGAAGCCTTTAGAATAATTTGCAGTGCCGATTATTGAGCTGGGCGTGGGCAAATTTCAGATTCTGGGAAGAAGAATTCGATTTCGCGAGCTGCAGACTCAGGGCTGTCGCTGCCGTGAACTGAGTTGTAACGCATGCTGATTGCGTAGTCAGCACGGATAGTACCGCATGCCGCTTCTTCTGGGTTTGTTTTACCCATAAGTTCACGGTAACGAGCGATAGCGTTTTCGCCTTCAAGCACTTGAACCATGATAGGACCAGAAGTCATAAACTCTTTAAGAGCTGGGAAGAACTCTTTGCCTTCATGTTCAGCGTAGAAGCCACTCGCTTGCTCTTCAGTAAGACGAACCATTTTAGCAGCAATAATTTCTAGGCCTGCTTTTTCGATACGGTGGTAGATTTCACCAACAAGGTTACGCTTAACTGCATCCGGCTTAACAATTGAGAACGTTCTTTCTAGAGCCATAGGGATTCCTTCACTTCATTTTTTGTTATTAAATACTGAAATTACTGAGATCTTTCGATCTGAGCTTTATGAATGAGCGGCACAAAATACCGCTCACCCTTATTATTATTTTGCTTGGTCGATAAGAAGACGAGCCAGTGTGCGAACGCCCATACCCGTTGCGCCTGCCGCCCACTTGTCACTTGCTGACTTACGGTAAGTACCCGCGCAATCCATATGAATCCAACCTTTTTTGTAATCATCTACAAAGTAAGAAAGGAATGCCGCTGCTGTACTTGCACCCGGTGTGTAATCGCCTGTGCTGATGTTTGAAAGATCAGCAAAGTTTGAAGGCAACATACCACGGTGGAAATCAGCAAGAGGCAGTGGCCATAAGCCTTCTTTCTCTTGGTTTGCCGCTGTTAGCGCTTGGTGAGACAACTCATCATCGAAGCTTAATAGTGCGTGGTAGTCGTTACCTAATGCGTTTTTAGCCGCGCCTGTTAGCGTTGCACAGTCGATGATCAGCTCAGGGCTTTGTGCACTTGCGTACATCAGGCCATCAGCTAGCACTAAGCGACCTTCCGCATCAGTGTTCATAATCTCAACTGTTTTACCGTTTTTGTAGGTAATGATATCGCCAAGCTTCAATGCGCGACCAGAGATCATGTTCTCTGCGCAACATAGAATAAGCTTAATGCGCTTGTTAAGACCGCGTTCAATCGCAAGACCTAAACCACCAGTAATCGTTGCTGCGCCACCCATGTCAGCTTTCATCGCTGTCATGAATTGGCCTGGCTTGATACTGTAACCGCCCGAATCGAACGTAATACCTTTACCGACTAAACAGGCAAATACAGGTGCGTTTTCATCGCCTGTTGGGTTGAAGTCCAGTTGCAGCATTGCTGATGTACGCTCAGAGCCACGGCCGACCGCGTAGATGCCTTCCCAACCTTCGGTTAGTAGATCCTTGTCTTTAACGATCTTCGCTTTAACAGTGCCCGCTGGCGCCACTGACTTGATGTATTCTGCAGCCATTGTCGCAAGTTGACGAGGTGCCACTTCTTCAGCGGTTTTATTGATAATGTCACGCGTCCAGTCAGTTGCGCGAATACGAGCTTCAAGCTCAGTTTGATCGGCTTCTGAAAGTGCATCCCATTCCAATGCATTCTTTTTCTTTGGTCCACGGTAGCCTTGGTAGAAAGCCCAAACGCTTTCTAGATCCCAACCTTCACCACGAAGTGAAACGAATGCGATACCTTGTCCGTCAAGCGTACGACCCGCACGTTGAACTGCGCCTAGATCGTGGCCTTCACCAATGTGAATTGTCGCTCCCGCTTCTGAGAACGATAAAATAGCTCTTGCTCCCCACTGAGGCTGGGCAGCTTCTTGACTTAAAAATACTGACATCTGTGTAGACATGATTTCTCCTTGTCATGAACCACTGTGAGTGTGTGATTCTGATTATTTTTTATTAGCGCACTGATGTTAGCATTATGTAGGAGGAAAATGTCATTTTGATAAAAAAACGGACCATAAGGTCCGCTTTTTTTAGTAAGAATTGTTAACTTGGCTGCGTTTTATATTGGACTGATACCAACCCGCGACCAAATCATTAGACAAGAGGATTAATCCATCTCATCCATCCAGCACAAAATAATAGCCTCTAAGATTTTTTCATTCGAGTGGTTAGGCTCGTCGTCGAACTCTTCAAGGTCTAGCACCCATTGATGCAGATCGGTAAAACGTACCGTTTTAGGATCAGTATCAGGGTACAAATCACATAGCTCAATTGCGATATCTCGCGAATCAATCCACTTCAAGCTCATAACACTTCCTTATATTTATCAGCGACGCTCTGTCACCTTTATGATCTATATTCTAGGCCAGTTTTCTTAGTATGTTTGTCTAAGCAATAACTCTCTCAGTCATCGCTGTATTAGCCATGACTGAGAACAGGTTCTTAATGGTCTTCAGAAGCCAGGTTCAACGTGTACTTTGGAATCTCTACAACAAGATCCGTATCAGCCACTTTAGCTTGGCAACCCAAGCGAGATTCCATCTCTAAGCCCCATGCTTTATCTAGCATGTCGTCTTCTAGATCATCACTCTCTTCTAAAGAATCAAAACCTTCACGAATCACAACGTGACATGTTGTACATGCACACGATTTTTCACATGCGTGTTCAATACCAATACCGGCCTTCAATGCAACATCAAGAACCGTCTCACCAGTTTTTGCTTCTAAAACAGCGCCTTCTGGACATAGATCTTCGTGAGGTAAAACAATAATCTTTGGCATGTTTATCTATTCTCTAACTATTAAATATTATCGACTGACTGACCTGACAGTGCAGCACGAATTGATTTATCCATACGACGAGAAGCAAAGTCTTGGCTCGCTTTGTCGGTATTCTTAATTTCTAGTTCAATGGCATCAGCGTTGTCGCCATTACGCACTTCAATCAGTGCTTCAATCGCTTGAACAAGTTGTTGTTTGCCTTGCTCATCAAGTAGCTCGTCACCGTCGGCTTGCATTGCAGCGATAAGGCCTTCGATAACGCGATCCGCTTCTACGCGTTGCTCAGCAAGAGCACGCGCTTGCATGTCTTCTTTTGCAAACGTCATCGAATCTTTCAGCATGCTAGCCACTTCGTTGTCGCTTAGACCGTAAGAAGGCTTAACTTGGATTTCAGCTTGAACGCCAGTGCTCTTCTCCATTGCGGTAACCGATAGCAGGCCATCAGCATCCACTTGGTAAGTAACACGAATATGAGCTGCACCTGCTGTCATCGGCGGGATGCCTTTCAGAGCAAATCTAGCCAGTGAACGACAGTCGTCAACCATCTCACGTTCGCCTTGCACGGTGTGTACTGTCATTGCAGTTTGACCGTCTTTGAACGTGGTAAATTCTTGTGCGCGAGCAACAGGGATCGTGGTGTTACGAGGAATGATCTTTTCGACCAAGCCGCCCATGGTTTCGATACCAAGAGACAGAGGGATAACGTCCAGTAGTAGCATTTCAGAGTCAGGCTTATTACCCACTAAGATATCCGCTTGAATCGATGCGCCAATTGCAACCACTTCATCAGGGTTAATGCTGGTTAGTGGCGTACGACCAAAGAAGTCACCGACCATTTCACGTACAAGTAATGTGCGAGTTGAACCGCCGACCATCACGACTTCTAGAACTTCATCTGTATCAACTTCCGCATCTTTTAGTGCACGACGGCATGAAAGCAGTGTTTTCTTAACGAGCGGTTTGATGATCTCTTCAAACTCTTCACGAGTTAATGAACCAGACCAATCGAGTACGTCAACATCAACGCTTTCCGCTTCAGATAAGCCAATCTTCGCTTCTGTTGCGGCATCTAGAAGAATACGATTCTGTTCTGCTGTTAGCTCTGATAAGCCCATTTGTTCTTGGAAATGATCCGCAACTAAATGGTCAAAGTCGTCGCCGCCTAATGCAGAGTCACCACCTGTTGCTAAAACTTCGAAGACACCTTTAGATAGGCGTAGGATAGAGATATCAAACGTACCGCCACCTAAGTCATAAACAGCAATTACCCCTTCTTTACCTGAATCCAGGCCGTAAGCAATCGCAGCGGCAGTCGGTTCATTAAGAAGACGTAACACGTGGAGACCAGCAAGTTGCGCCGCGTCTTTCGTACCTGCACGCTGGGCATCATCAAAGTACGCAGGAACGGTAATCACAGCACCAGATAGCTCACCACCTAATGTAGACTCAGCACGTTGACCTAGCGCTCGCAGAATGTCTGCAGATACTTGAATTGGGTTCTTGTTGCCTTGTTCTGTGCGAATCATAGGCAGACCATTATCACTTTCTTCAAACTGATATGGCAGAGACGGGTATCGCTGTTGGATATCTGACAATGAACGACCGATTAGTCGCTTAACTGAGATAATGGTATTTTTAGGATCAGTCTGTGCATTTGTACGAGCTTCATCACCAGTCGTGTACGACTCTGACGTATAGTGAACAACGGAAGGAAGAATACTGCGACCTTGTTGATCAACCAGTGTGCTCGCCTCACCACTGCGCACTGCCGCAACCAATGAGTTTGTTGTACCTAAATCAATACCCACAGCAAGCTTGTGCTGGTGAGGAGCGGCGCTTTGCCCTGGTTCTGCAATCTGAAGTAGTGCCATGGATGTGTCCTTGTTATACGAACTAGCCGATCAGACGATCTTCAACTAACTCGATTTCATTCTTTAATTTTGCAATAAACTTAAGCTTTCTTACTCGGTCTGCAGCTTCTAACCAAGCCTCACTGTCGAGTTCTTGTTGGATAGCGCTTAATTGTTGTTTATACATTTTGCTAACCTTTCCTTCAAATGCAAACAAAGCATCTTCAGGATCAGAACTGTCGGCGATGTCTTCAAGCTCTTCACGCAATTCCATTTGCTCCATCAGGAACATAGGATCTTGCAGGGTCTGCTGCTCGCCGCGAATATCCTCACCATGTTGCACTAACAGGTATTCAGCTCGACTGATTGGATTCTTCAACACCTGGTACGCATCGTTAATTTGCGCAGCTTTTTGCACGGCTAATAGGCGATCACGCTCAGAAGCAGTGGCAAATTTATCAGGGTGGAATTGGCGTTGCAGATCTCTAAACTGAGAAGAAAGAAGGCTACCATCCAGTTGAAACTGAAGTGGTAGCCCAAATAATTCGAAATGATTCATGTAACGGTGGTCCTAAGTTTAGGCTCTTCAATCAGAGCCTAATTTTATTCTTCGCTCACTATAAACGCTTAACGATTGAAGCGTTTATACGTTGAAGCTCTCACCACAACCACATTCGCCTTTCGCGTTAGGGTTGTTGAATTCAAAACCTTCGTTTAGGCCTTCTTTTACGTAATCAAGCTCAGTACCGTCTAGGTAAACTAGGCTCTTTGGATCAATGATGACCTTAACACCTGAATGCTCAAACACTTCGTCTTCTTCGTTAAGCTCATCAACGAATTCCAGTACATACGCCATGCCCGAACAGCCAGTAGTTTTTACCGCTAAGCGCAACCCGATACCTTTACCTCGGTTATCTAGGAAAGCTTGAACTCGGCTTGCTGCCGTATCTGTCATGGTGATGGCCATACTACAACCTTGTGTTTTATATAAATTGAGAACTCAGGGGGAGCACAAAGGATGCTCCCAAATATTGCTTATTTTTTGTGATTACTTAATGAAACGATTAACGCTTCTTTTTGTAATCCGCAACTGCTGCTTTGATTGCATCTTCAGCAAGAATTGAACAGTGCACTTTCACTGGTGGCAACTCTAGCTCTTCTGCGATTTCAGAGTTTTTGATAGCTGCTGCTTCATCAATACTTTTACCTTTAACCCACTCAGTTACTAGTGAGCTAGAAGCAATTGCGCTACCGCAGCCGTAAGTTTTGAATTTTGCATCTTCGATAATACCTTCTGGCGTTACCTTGATTTGCAGTTTCATTACGTCACCACAAGCTGGTGCGCCAACCATGCCGCTACCTACACTTGGGTCTTCTTTATCAAACGAACCTACGTTACGTGGGTTTTCGTAGTGATCAATTACTTTTTCGCTATATGCCATGATAGTTACCTCGAATCCTCTATTTCCGTGAGATTAGTGATGAGCCCACTCAACAGTGTTCAAATCAATCCCTTCTTTATACATATCCCATAGAGGAGACATGTCGCGTAATTTGTTTACCGCTACACGAATTTGTGCAATCGCGTAGTCGATTTCTTCTTCCGTTGTGAAACGGCCGAATGAGAAACGTACTGAGCTGTGTGCCAGTTCATCGTTCAGACCAAGAGCACGTAGAACGTATGAAGGCTCGAGGCTTGCTGATGTACATGCAGAACCTGATGATACTGCTAGGTCTTTTAGAGACATAAGCAGAGACTCACCTTCAACGAAAGCGAAGCTCACGTTTAGGTTGTGTGGTACACGTTGGTCTAGGTCGCCGTTTACGGTTACCGCTTCTAGATCTTGAACACCTTTCAATAGGCGCTCACGAAGTGCTAGTGCGTGATCGTAATCTTTCTGCATGTCTTGTTTAGCGATGGCAAAAGCTTCGCCCATACCCACGATTTGGTGAGTAGCAAGAGTACCAGAACGGAAACCACGTTCATGACCGCCACCGTGCATTTGCGCTTCTAGGCGAATACGTGGCTTACGACGAACGTACAAAGCGCCGATGCCTTTAGGGCCGTATGCTTTGTGTGCAGACATAGAGATAAGGTCTACTTTCATCTCTTTTACGTCTAGTGGGATTTTACCCGCAGACTGCGCCGCATCAACGTGGAAGATGATCTTACGTGCACGACATAATTCGCCGATTGCAGAGATATCTTGGATTACACCAATCTCGTTGTTTACGTGCATGATAGAAACTAGAACAGTATCTTCACGCATTGCAGCTTGTAGCTTGTCTAGATCGATGATGCCGTTAGCTTCTGGCTCAAGGTATGTCACCTCAAAACCTTCACGCTCTAGTTGGCGACATGGATCAAGAACCGCTTTGTGTTCTGTTTTGCACGTGATTACGTGCTTACCTTTCTTCTCGTAAAAGTGCGCTGCACCTTTGATAGCAAGGTTATCTGACTCTGTAGCACCTGACGTAAAAACAATCTCACGTGGGTCTGCATTTAGTAGATCGGCAATTTGCTCACGAGCATTATCTACTGATTCTTCTGCCTGCCAGCCGTAACGGTGTGAACGAGATGCAGGGTTACCGAAGTTACCGTCCATCGTCATGCACTGAACCATTTTTTCAGCAACACGTGGATCGACTGGGCATGTAGCTGAATAGTCAAAGTAAATAGGCAGTTTCATTTTCTACTCCAATGTAAAAACTGACCGCTAAGAGCGGGCATTAACACCGTGAGGTGCTGCACTAATCGTTGTAGTGCTCGTATTTTTATGTGCAAAACCATTATTAACCGCAAGATCGATATCTTGACGATCAGAAATCTCTAAAACTTCGTTATCTTTCATTAGCTCACCGAGCGTAATGTCGTTTAAGAAGCTGCTGATTCGGGAGCTTAAATCACGCCATAAAGTGTGAGTTAAACAACGACTGCCACCTTGACAATCTGCTCGACCGTGACACTTAGTTGCATCCACTGATTCGTCTACTGCAGCAATTACAGTTCCGACAGCGATGTCGCTCGCTTCAGCACCTAAACGGTAACCACCGCCAGGACCACGAACACTAGCAACTAAGCCAGCTTTACGTAACTTAGAAAATAGCTGTTCTAAGTAAGATAACGAGATGCCTTGTCGCTCTGAAATATCAGCCAGAGGAACTGGGCTTTTTTGCGAATGCAGTGCTACATCTAGCATAGCTGTTACCGCATATCTTCCTTTAGATGTAAGTTTCATATCACACCGTATCCACATTGTTTATGTGGTTGGAATCTTCCCATACCCGACTAAATTGGTCAAGTATTTAGTTGACTATTTTAGTCAGGTATTCACCCTTAACTATTGTATGGGCTTTATTTGTCGTTTTTGCTCTTCTCAATAGAAGTCAAAATACCACGAAGTGTGTTGATTTCTTGCAGTTCTGGACGAGCACGGCTAAATAGGCGACGTAGCTTGTTCATCACCTGCCCCGGCTTATCCTTAGAGATAAATTGGGTATCAATGATCACTTTTTCAAGGTGCTCGTAGAACATTTCTAGTTCTTCGTGACGAGGGTACTCATCTTGTGGCTGTGGTTGATATTGGCTAGCGACCATATCAAGGTGGGCGACACGCACTTCGTAGCTCAGAGTCTGTACCGCCATTGCTAGGTTTAGCGAGCTGTATTCAGGGTTAGCTGGGATACATACATGGAAGTGGCACTTCTGAAGCTCATCGTTAGTCAAGCCCGTACGCTCACGGCCGAATACTAATGCTACTGGGTGCTTCTGACCTTCAATTGCAAATTTTTGTCCACACTCACGAGGCTCAAGCATTGGCCATTCAAGTGTGCGTGAACGTGCACTCGAACCAACCACTAAACCACAGTCTTTTACTGCTTCGTCCAGTGTGGAAACGATAGTCGCGTTTTCTGCGATGTCACCAGCACCCGCAGCCAGTGCTAAGGTCTGCTCGTCAACTTCACATTGAGGGTCTACAAGAACTAATTGACTCAAACCCATCACTTTCATTGCGCGAGCTGCTGATCCGATATTTCCCGAATGAGACGTACCAACCAGAACGACTTTTACATTGTCTAACATGCTATATGACACCACTTTAAAAATAATCGCGAGATATTAACACATAGCAAAGTAAAATGGTCAGACCCTTCGCGCAATGTGAAACCAAGAGTTCAAAAAATAACCACTTCCCTTTTGGTAAAACTTTGGTATACTCGCCGCCGCTTTAAATTGTTCTTTAACATCTTGTGGGAAAAACCATATGCATCCAATGCTAAACATTGCGATACGCGCTGCGCGTAAAGCTGGCAACCATATTGCTAAATCTCTAGAAACAACTGATAAGATCGAATCGTCTCTAAAAGGTAACAACGATTACGTTACTAACATTGCTCAAGAAGCTGAGTACATGATCATTGAGACAATCAAAGCATCTTACCCAGAGCACAGCATTATTTCTGAAGAGAAAGGCCTGACTGAAGGTAAAGACTCTGATGTACAATGGATCGTTGACCCACTGGATGGCACCAACAACTTTGTAAAAGGTTTCCCTCACTTCTCTGTATCTATCGCTGTTCGCATGAACGGTCGTACAGAAGTTGCTTGTGTTTATGACCCAATGCTAAACGAGCTATTCACAGCTCAACGTGGCGCTGGCGCTCAACTTAACAACGCTCGTATGCGTGTTACTCAACTAAAAGACCTTCAAGGTACTGTTCTAGCGACTGGTTTCCCATTCAAGCAAAAACAACACTCTGAATCTTTCATGAAGATCATCTCTGGTCTATTCATCGACTGTGCTGATTTCCGTCGTACAGGTTCTCCTGCTCTTGACCTATGTTACCTAGCAGCTGGCCGTGTTGATGGTTACCTAGAACTTGGCCTTAAGCCATGGGATCTAGCAGCTGGCGATCTAATCGCTCGTGAAGCTGGTGCTATCATGACTGACTTTGCTGGCGGTACTGATTACATGACTTCTGGTAATGTTGTTGCTTCAAGCGCACGTGGTGTTAAGTCTATTCTTAAGCACGTTCGTGAGAACGCTAACGAAGGTATGCTGAAGTAATTCAGACCTTACGTTAACGCTCCCTATTTTAAGGGCGCATAAAAATTCCAAAGCCTCGCTATATAGCTATAGCGAGGCTTTTTTGTATCTGCGATACGAGATACGAGATACGAGATACGAGATACGAGATACGAGATACGAGATACGAGATACGATCAGGATGTCTCTTAGTGAAATGAAGTTCAACATACTTCAACGCTAAATTGTATTGAGCTTCCCTAGAATACAGACGTAAAAAAACCGCTAGTTGCCTAGCGGTTTTTTTGGTTTAGCGAAACTTATTAAGCCAAGGCCTAAGGCATCTCGTCAAACTCTTCACCTTCTTTGTCCACTTGTGGTGGCATTAGGTGTTCACGCGTAATACCTAACTTCATAGCCAGTGCAGATGCAACGTAGATAGAAGAGTAAGTACCAACCGTAATACCCAGTAGAAGTGCAGTCGCGAAGCCGTGAATCATAGCGCCGCCCTGAACGAACAGTGCGATAACTACGAATAACGTGGTACCAGAAGTGATCAATGTACGGCTCAATGTTTGTGTGATTGAGCTGTTCAGTACTTCAGGTGCTTCACCCTTACGCATCTTACGGAAGTTCTCACGGATACGGTCGAATACAACAATGGTATCGTTGAGGGAGTAACCGACGACCGTTAGCAAGGCTGCTACGATGGTAAGGTCGACCTCAATTTGCATTAGAGAGAACACACCCAGAGTGATGATAACGTCGTGCGCCAGTGCTAATACTGCACCCGCAGCCAAACGCCATTCAAATCGCACTGATACGTAGATCAAGATACAGATAAGAGAAACTAGAATAGCAAGGCCACCCGCTTCTGTTAATTCGTCACCCACGTTAGGACCAACGAACTCGATACGACGCATTTCAACTTGCTCACCAGTACCATTCTCAATAGCAGAAAGGATTTGGTTACCAAGCGTTTCGCCCGCTACGCCATCACGTGGACGTAAACGAACCATCACATCACGAGCTGAACCGAAGTTCTGTACCGTTGCATCACCAAAGCCTTCGGCTTCTAGTGCACTACGAATATCAGGAAGGTGTGCCGGTTGTTCAAAACCAACTTCAATCAGAGTACCGCCAGTAAAATCTAGACCCCAGTTCAACGATTTCGTTGTTAGGGTGAAGATAGCAGTACCAATCATCAAGATAGAAAAAACAAAGGCAACCTTTGACCAACGCATAAAGTCGATCATTTTGTCTGCTTTTAGAATCTGAAACATATTAATTCCTAGCCTTAGATCGACAGTTTTTTAACACGTTTTCCGCCATACATCAGGTTCACGATACAACGTGTTCCGATAATAGCTGTAAACATTGAAGTCAAGATACCGATAGACAGCGTTACCGCGAAGCCTTTGATAGCACCCGTACCCACAGCAAATAGAATGATTGCTGTTAGTAGTGTGGTGATGTTGGCATCGGCGATTGTGCTGAATGCGTTCGCGTAACCTTGGTGAATCGCTTGTTGTGGACTGCGTCCATCTCGAAGCTCTTCACGTATACGCTCAAAGATCAGAACGTTCGCATCAACCGCCATACCAACCGTTAATACGATACCGGCAATACCTGGTAGGGTCATGGTAGCCCCCGGAATCATCGACATAACACCGATAATCAACACCAAGTTAGCCATTAGCGCAACGTTCGCAATCAGACCAAAGCTACGGTAGTAAAGCAGCGTAAACAGCATTACAGCAGCCATACCCCAAACCATCGCCATGATACCCATATCGATGTTTTGCTGCCCCATAGATGGACCAATGGTACGTTCTTCTACAATCGAGATAGGCGCAATCAATGCACCAGCACGCAGTAGAAGTGCCAAGTTATGAGCTTCAGCCGTTGAATCGATACCAGTAATACGGAAGTTACGGCCTAGCGCAGATTGAATCGTCGCTTGGTTAATCACTTCTTCGTGCTTACTCAAGATAACTCGACCTTCCGGTGTTTTACGACCGCTGTCTTTGTACTCTGCAAATACCGTTGCCATTAGCTTACCGATATTCTGACGAGAGAATGCAGACATCTTGCTACCACCTTCGCTGTCTAGCGAGATGTTAACTTGAGGACGACCATATTCATCAACACTTGAGCTTGCATCAGTAATACTTGAGCCGCCTAGAATAACGCGCTTCTTAAGTACCACAGGACGACCATCACGATCTTGCTTGATTTCGCTACCCGCAGGGGCACGACCAGAAGCGGCAGCGGCTAAGTCAGCACTGCTATCCACTTCACGGAACTCAAGCGTCGCGGTAGCACCAAGAATTTCTTTAGCGCGAGCCGTGTCTTGAACACCAGGCAATTCCACTACGATACGGCTAGAGCCTTGACGTTGAACCAAAGGTTCAGCAACACCAAGTTCGTTAACACGGTTACGTAGAATGGTAATGTTTTGCTCTACCGCATAGTTGCGAATTTCTTGAAGACGAGCCTCTGTGAAGCTAGCAACCAAAGAAAAACGACCATTAGATTCAGAATCTACAAACGTCATGTCTTGGTGCTTAGATTGCAGTAGCGATTTCGCTTCAGCAAGCTGCTCGGCGTTACGTAGAATCACTTCAACCGCATCTTTACCAGATGGGCGAATTGCACGGTAACGGATTTTTTCTTCACGAAGTTCGCTACGGAACGCTTCTTCTTGTTGGCCAACCAGCTTTTGCATCGCAGCGTCCATATCCACTTCCATCAAGAAGTGAACACCACCACGTAGGTCAAGACCAAGCTTCATTGGTGCAGCACCAATAGATTCAAGCCAATCAGGAGTTGAAGCAGCTAAGTTTAAAGCAACGATTACGTCTTCATCTAATGCTTCAGTGATGACATCACGAGCACTAATTTGAGAGTCTGTATCGTTAAAGCGAACAAGAATGGAACCGTTTTCTAGAGCAACGGATTTAGTAGAAAGGTTTTCAGCTTCAAGAGCATTGGTGACAGCATCCAGCGTAGACATATCTACAGAGGCGCCGCGCGCCCCTGTAACTTGAACTGCCGGATCTTCACCGTATATATTCGGAAGTGCGTACAACGCAGCGATGGCGATAGTAAACACCACCATCAGGTACTTCCATAACGGGTAACGGTTTAGCACAGCGAGGATCCTCTAGCTGTTTATAGAGATTTCAGAGTACCTTTTGGTAGCACTGCTGTAACGAAGTCTTTCTTGATAACTACTTCGTTGTTTGCATTCAGTTCGATAGCAACGTAGTCGCTGTCTTCTGCAATCTTAGTGATCTTGCCAATTAGGCCGCCGCTTGTAAGAACTTCATCACCTTTGCCCATAGAAGACATAAGGTTCTTGTGCTCTTTAACACGCTTAGCTTGTGGACGGTAGATCATGAAGTAGAAGATCACAGCGAACATACCTAGCATGATAAGCATTTCGAAACCGCCGCCTGCTGGTGCACCTTCTGCTGCTGCGTGAGCTTGAGAAATAAACATTTAAAACATCCTCTATTTATATTTTCGTAATTGTTTGTCTAATTGGGTCGCATCCCTTTATTTTCAAGCCCCATCACTCGGAAGAGAGATAGGGCTCGCAAAAAAGAAATACTAAGATTCTTTACCTAGTGGTGGCACTTCACGCCCCATTCTTGCGTAGAACTCTGCAACGAACTCTTCAAAGCGGTCTTCATCGATAGACTGACGAATGTCTGACATTACTCGTTGGTAGAAACGCAGGTTATGAATCGTGTTCAGTCGAGCACCTAGGATTTCGTTACAACGATCCAAATGGTGTAAGTACGACTTGCTGTAGTTCTTACAAGTGTAACAGTCACACTCTGAATCTAGTGGTGTTGTATCGGTTTTATGCTTCGCATTACGGATCTTGATCACACCTTCAGTCACAAACAGGTGGCCGTTACGTGCATTTCGCGTTGGCATTACACAGTCAAACATGTCGATACCACGGCGAACACCTTCAACCAAGTCTTCCGGTTTGCCTACGCCCATTAGGTAACGTGGCTTATCTTCTGGCAGTTGAGGACATGTGTGCTCAAGAATGCGGTGCATATCTTCTTTTGGTTCGCCTACTGCTAGGCCACCTACTGCGTAACCGTCAAAACCAATTTCTGTTAGGCCTTTAACGGATACATCACGAAGGTCTTCGTACACGCCACCTTGAACGATACCGAACAGTGAGTTCGGGTTTTCAAGTTTGTCGAAGTGGTTACGTGAACGCTCAGCCCAACGAAGAGACATCTCCATTGAGTCTTTTGCTTCTTTGTGTGTCGCAGGGTAAGGCGTACACTCATCGAAGATCATTACGATGTCTGAACCTAAATCTTTTTGGATTTCCATAGACTTCTCAGCGTCCATGAAGATCTTGTCACCGTTTACAGGGTTACGGAAATGAACACCCTCTTCAGTGATTTTACGCATTGCACCTAGGCTGAATACTTGAAAGCCGCCTGAATCAGTCAGGATAGGACCGTGCCAGTTCATGAAATCGTGCAGGTCACCGTGCATTTTCATGATTTCTTGACCAGGACGTAGCCATAGGTGGAATGTGTTACCTAATAGGATTTCAGCACCTGTGTCTTTTACTTCTTCAGGTGTCATACCTTTAACAGTACCGTAAGTACCTACAGGCATGAATGCTGGGGTTTCAACGGTACCGCGTTCAAACTGAAGTTGACCACGACGTGCGCCGCTATTAGTTTTTTTAAGTTCGTATTTTAATTTCACGAAGCCTCCAATATGCCAGAGAAACAATCTGACTGTTAATTCAGAACCTTAGGCCAAACAAAAGTTCAGTCTAGTGGGTTCTATGAGGAGCGGTCGCGTATTCCTTGCGAGAGATTAGGCAGACACCCTGCCCGACTCCTAGCTTACTGCTAGCACCCGTAAATTCTAATGTATATCGTTTATAACTAGCTTAAATTAGCTTGTTCTCTTATTGATGAACATGGCATCACCGTAGCTGAAGAAACGATATTCGCTCTTCACTGCGTGATCGTATGCGCCCATCACGTTGTCGTAACCTGCAAATGCACTCACCAACATAATCAGTGTTGATTCTGGCAAGTGGAAGTTGGTAATCAAGCAATCCACCAACTGGTATTCATAGCCAGGGAAGATGAAGATTTCTGTATCACCAAAGAAAGGAACGAGCTCAGTGCCTTTCTTCAATGCATCTTGAGCTGCACTTTCTAGTGAGCGTACTGATGTTGTACCAACAGCAATAATACGGCCGCCACGGGCTTTTGCTGCAGCTACGGCGTCAACCACTTCTTGCGGCACTTCAACGTACTCAGCATGCATGTGGTGATCGTTAATATTATCAACTTTTACTGGCTGGAACGTACCAGCACCAACATGAAGCGTCACGTAAGCAAACTCAACACCTTTTTCTTTCATGTCAGCCATTAGCTTGTCATCAAAGTGAAGGCCTGCTGTTGGCGCTGCAACCGCACCCGGCTTTTCATTATAGACAGTCTGGTAGCGCTCTTTATCTGCATCTTCATCAGGACGATCGATGTAAGGAGGCAGTGGCATGTGACCAACACTGTTAAGAATCTCTAAAACGCTTTGATCAGATGTGAAATGGATTTCGAATAACGCATCGTGACGCGCCACCATTTCAGCTTCATATTCATCGTTCTCACCAAGGAACAACTTGGTACCCGGCTTCGGTGATTTAGAACAACGAACATGCGCAAGAATGCTTTTCTCATCAAGCATACGTTCAACCAGCACTTCAAGCTTACCGCCTGATGCCTTGCGACCAAATACACGAGCTGGAATCACTCGAGTGTTATTGAAAACAACAAGATCGCCTGGCTCAACCAAGTCTAAAACGTCTTTAAACGAACCATCAGCTAGGTTACCGCTGTTGCCATCTAATTTAAGCAGGCGGCTTGCTGTACGCTCCTCTTGAGGGTAGCGAGCAATGAGTTCATCTGGTAGGTCAAAGTGAAAATCTGAAACTTGCATGTGTCTAGTCTTGTCTTAGTTGATGAGATTTGTGCCGTTGACGAATCATAAATCGTAGTTGCTGGATAATCGTTACGGTAAGTCAATCGTTACCAGAAACACATCGCAAACACGACTAAAAATTTCGCAGTGGGCTAGTATAGGCACACGAGCCGCAATAGCAAGGTTTACAGCACTGGATTATTGTAAAGAGGCGTAAAATAATGCGACTGATTCACCTCCTCAAGCTAAAGAATTAGTTGCATAAAACTCACCCAAGAATGCGTCAGATCTCAGTTATTTTTTGGATAAAAAACTATAGTAATAGCAACAAATAAAAAAGAAGGAGGTTCGTATGATCAAGGTTGAAGATATGATGACTCGCAACCCTCATACCCTATTGCGCTCACACTCACTGGCCGATGCTAAGCACATGATGGAAGCACTTGATATCCGCCATATTCCGGTCGTCGATTCCGACAGGCAACTACTAGGTGTCGTCACACAACGAGACGTTCTCGCCGCTCAAGAATCCAGCCTACAAAACATCCCACAAGCTCAATCTTTTACTCTTGCTACTCCCCTCAACGACATCATGCACAAAAGTGTTATGTCGGTAGAGCCGCGTGCAGGATTAAAAGAATCGGCTATCTACATGCAGAAACATAAAGTGGGCTGTTTACCTGTCGTAGAAAACCACGAACTAGTAGGCATTATTACAGACAGCGATTTTGTCACGATAGCGATCAATTTACTGGAGCTGCAAGAAGAAGTAGAGCCAGAAGAAGCAGAAGTAGAAGTAGAGTAACGCTCGGAATTGATATAAAGAAGAGCGGCCAATTCAGCCGCTCAGAGGGATTGTTGTCGCAGCGGATTATTATAGAAGCTCAGATACCACATCCGCTAATTGATGGAATGTCTCACGACGCGAAGAGCTTGGTCGCCAGACAAGGCCAATATCTCGGTAGGCCTGCTGACCAGGAGGATCGATCACAACGAGATTCTGGTTTTCCAATAAACCGTGGTCGATCGCCATTTGCGGAATAAAGGTGGTTCCTAAACCATTGGCCACCATTTGCACCAATGTGTGAAGGCTCGTCGCAGTGAACGGGTTGATCTTCTCTTTATCCGTTAACTTACAAGCCGACACAGCATGCTCGGTTAAGCAATGCTCGTTCTCCAACAAAAATACAGATTCGTCTGGCAGGTCATCGTATTTAATCGGAACGCGAATACCATCAGCTTGATTGCGACTGATCACCATCCGGAAAGGGTCTTGCCCAACAACTTGGCTTTCCATATTGTCGATATCGACAGGCAAAGCCAGAATCAGCACATCTAAGTCTCCATGACGCAGCGCAGCCAATAGGTTGGTCGTTGTGTCTTCACGTAACAGCAAATTTAATTGTGGAAAGCGCTGGTTGGCTTCCTGTACCAAATCGCACAAAAGGAACGGCGCTATAGTAGGAATACACCCGACTCGCAGCTGCCCTTGCATCGCATCCCCGTTACATAGATTTCCAAGCTCTACGAGATCTTGTCCTTTCGCTAGTAGCTCTCGACCGTGCTTGACCACCAGCTCACCTGCTTGCGTGAAAACTAGCGGGCTCTTTTTATCTTTCTTCTCATAAAGCGGGCAACCAATCAGCTCTTCTAGGTTTTGAATGCCTTTACTTAGCGTAGATTGACTGACGAAACAGCGATCTGCGGCATCACTGAAATGACGAGTTTCGTGAAGAGTAACAAGATAGTGAAGTTGCTTAAGACTTGGCCATTTATTCATGAAATTACTTTGTAATATGAGTAGGATAAGTTAGGTAAAGGTCATTCGACCTAAGGACAGGACAAAGAATAAGCTTATCGCTTTTTTCGATTAACTTAATCTATTTAATTCGCTTTTTTCTATAGTACCGATTGTACTATAGTTTGTCCCGTAGAAACGGAGCCCAAACAAAGATGTGTTGGGCCAACTAATTTTTTAGGAGATTCCAAAATGGTACTAGTAGGTCGTCAAGCCCCTGACTTTACTGCAGCAGCTGTTCTAGGTAACGGTGAGATCGTTGATAACTTCAACTTCGCAGAATTCACTAAAGGTAAGAAAGCTGTAGTTTTCTTCTACCCACTAGACTTCACTTTCGTTTGTCCTTCAGAGCTAATCGCTTTCGACAACCGTCTTGAAGATTTCCAAGCTAAAGGCGTTGAAGTAATCGGTGTTTCTATCGATTCTCAATTCTCTCACAACGCATGGCGTAACACTGCTATCGCTGATGGCGGTATCGGTCAAGTTAAATACCCTCTAGTTGCTGACGTTAAGCACGAGATCTGCAAAGCATACGATGTTGAGCACCCAGAAGCAGGCGTTGCTTTCCGTGGTTCTTTCCTAATCGACGCTGACGGCCTTGTACGTCACCAAGTAGTTAACGATCTTCCACTAGGTCGTAACATCGACGAAATGCTACGCATGGTAGACGCACTAAACTTCCACGAGAAGAACGGTGAAGTTTGTCCTGCACAATGGGAAGAAGGCAAATCAGGTATGGACGCATCTCCAAAAGGTGTTGCAGCATTCCTATCTGAGCACGCTGACGACCTAAGCAAGTAATTACCTCTTAAGCCCGAACTCAACGCGGGTTAATGGTTGGAAGATTCTCTTTAAAGAGACATAAAGCATAAGCTAATAGCGCAAAGCGCACCGCCAATCAGTTAAGAAGTAAAGTCCTATTAAAAGCCCGAAGTTAACGCTTCGGGCTTTTTGTTTTCCCCCTCCTCGCTCCCCTAGACTGACTCTTGTAATAGATAATTGAGGTAGCGATAAACCTAAACTTTACCTCTATTTTCCCTTATCCCCATCTATTCAGAATCACACCTAGATTGCTATTATTTCATCAGTATCTTTTTGAACGGATAAACACGATGAACACCGAAATTGAAGTCTGTATCGATAACTTAGAATCTCTTCATACCGCACTATCTGGTGGCGCGAATCGAATTGAGCTTTGCTCTTCATTAGCACTTGGCGGATTAACTCCAAGCTTCGGAATGATGAAACAAGCGGCAATAGTTTCGTCGGTTCCGGTCTACGCTATGATACGCCCAAGACAAGGCGACTTCATTTTCGATAACGACGATATGCTCTGTATGCTTGAAGATATTGAAGCTTGCGCAAATGCAGGATTGGATGGGGTCGTACTTGGTGTGTTAGCGCCGAACGGAAGTATTGATATGCCAAAGATGCAACAACTGGCTGACAAAGCGCACTCGTTAAAGCTTGGGATTACCTTCCACAGAGCCATCGATCAAAGCTCTGATTTCCAAGCAGCATTAGAACAAATCATTACACTTGGATGCGAAAGAGTCCTGACATCAGGGCTTGCTGCTAATGCTGAGCAAGGTATCGATGTATTGGCTGCAATGGTCAAACAAGCCGATGGACGAATTGATATCATGGCGGGGGCTGGCGTTAACGCTGCGAATGCCAAAATGATTCAAAGCGCTACCCAAGTACCTGCTCTTCACCTTTCAGGTAAATCGACAAGGCCGAGTCTAATGGAAAACAACTCAAGTACTCAAATGGGCAGTGATAATATTGATGATTATCAGATCCCAGTGACAGATGCGAGTAAGATATCTGATGTGAGAGCCGCCCTCACCGCTTAGGGCAATAGTCGCCAGCATAAATCCAGAGAACCTCGCTGACTAATCTAACTCACTGACGTATATTAGATTTAATAGCGCAGAAAATTTTCATGGATAGATATGGCTAAAGACTTATTCAGCTCTCTTGATTTAAACCTGTTACGAAGCAAAACATGTTTGGAAGAAACCAAATCCACGGCTTTCAGGCTGAAATTGGCGTGGCAAGTTATGACGGTACGAAAACGCGCTCAGGCGAAGTAGAAGAGAAAACAACACATGGTATAAGCCTAGGCGGGGCCTACGTTTACCAAGCGACACCAATGCTTGGATTACGTGCTGGTGTTGATATGAATATTTTTGAACAATCGAGTAGGAGGAGG